>CALKTZ010001226.1 GCA_937997355.1 uncultured Planctomycetales bacterium
GACGCTTCCCGGGACCGAGCATCCCCTGGCGGCCTTCTTCACGCGGGGAACCGGGCACAACGAGAAGTCGGGCTACAGCGAACGCCCCGAGGACTGGAAGCGAAACCTGGATCGATTGGCCCTCAAGCTTCATAGTGCTCGCCTGAAACTCCCGGCGCCCGAGATCGAATCCGCCCCAGGATCGAAGGTCGGAATCATCGCGTTCGGATCGACTCATCCGTCGATGGTCGAGGCGCGCGACATCCTCCTCGAACATGGCCTGCCCACCGGCTATTGCCGACTCCGGGCCTTGCCCCCGGCCGAGGAGGTCGCCACGTTCGTCGCCCAGTATGACCGAGTCTACGTCGTCGAGCAGAACCGCGACGGACAGGTTTGCACACTCCTGCGAGGCACCCTGGAAGGAACCCTCGACGATCGATTGATCTCCGTCACGCACTATAACGGGACTCCGATCGCGGCCGAGAACATCACGCACCCCATCCTCGATTGGGAACGGAATTTCGCGGACCACACCACCCTGACCAACGGCACGGGGCTCCCGGCCGAATCGGCCGAAAATGAAGTTTCCCCCGAATAACGGTCGGGCCCGAATCCATCGCAATGAGCGTGAATATTCTGCTTGAGTGGTGAGTTCCATTCGCTTACAAAGACCAATCGTTCAGGAGGCGTTCATCATGGCGAGAGAAGAGACCTCGATCCTGATTGAGTCCCCCGGCCGCACGACGTCGCTGCCGACCCTGGCGTTTCAAGGCCTGCCTTCAACCCTCTGCAAGGGGTGCGGGCACAACAGCATCACCAGCGCCCTGATCGACGCTTGCAAGGCCGTGGGCCTTGACCCCTATTACACCATCAAGATCAGCGGCATTGGCTGTTCGAGCAAAACGCCGGCCTACTTCCTCCAGTACAGCCACGGCTTCAACTCGCTCCACGGGCGAATGCCCTCCGTGGCGACCGGCGCGTTGGTGGCCAATCGCAATCTGACCTGCATCGGGGTCAGCGGGGACGGCGATACCGCCAACATCGGGATCGGCCAGTTCAAACACGCGTGCCGTCGCAACGTCCAGGTGGTCTACCTGATCGAGGACAACGGTTGCTACGGCCTGACCAAGGGGCAGTTCTCCGCGACGTCCGACCTGCATTCGCACCTCCGGCGAGAGGCCGGCGAAGAAAATACCATCCCGCCGTTCGATCTCTGCCTGGAGGCGATCGCCGCCGGAGCCACGTATGTTGCGCGTTCGTTCGCCGGGGATCGCAAGCAACTCCTGCCCCTGCTGAAAGGGGCGCTCCGGCATCGCGGGACGGCCGTGCTGGATATCATCAGCCCGTGCGTCACCTTCAACGATTTCTCGAGCTCCACCAAGAGCTGGGAGTGGGCGAAGAATCACGAGGAGCCGTTGCAGGAGATCGGCTTCATCCGCCAGTTGCCGGAAATCGAGATCGAGCAGGAAGCGGGCAAGACGACCCGGGTTCAACTCCACGACGGAGCCTGGATCACGCTCCGGGCCTTGAGTCATGCCGAGCACGACGTGACCAACAAGGCGGGCGCGATGCGATTCCTGGTCGAGAGCCAGGAGCGGGGCGAATTCCTGACCGGCCTCATGTACATCAACGCCAAGCAACCCGATTTCGTCGAGATTCAGGGGATGTGCGAGACGCCATTGGCCCATCTTTCCGACGAGGATCTGAGGCCCGGGCCGGAGGTGCTCCAGGAAATCCTGGCCGGAATCTGACGAGGAAACTCCGCTCACGCGCGGCACCGCGCCGACGGTGTGCGTGTTTCGCGGGGAGGTGATATCATGGGCCGGAACGAAAAATAGGGACTGGCTCGAAGCGAAGCGCCGTGCCTGTCCCTTCTTTTCGTGAGCTTGCGCCATTGCGAAGCTCTGGAGACCTTTGGTCGTGGGTATCGGCGGGGTCGGGAGACCACTGCTTTGAACATCTCGCGCGTTGCACGAGATGAGGCGACGGCGTTCGGGGAAGGTCGCCCCTACAGGGCTCGAAGACGAGGGAAAAGGGGAAAACGATCATCGGTCGCCGGGGCTCGGGGCGTTGCTCCGAGCTACACAAGGCCGCCCCTTTGGGGCTGGGCGGTCGCAGTCGCGGAACTCTCGCCTCAATCCTTCGCGGTCGACCGATGCGGCGGGCGATGAGCCCCTCCGGAGCCCTGAAGGGGCGACCTTATCCAGCCCGGGGCAACGCCCCGGGTTCTCGGACGCAACATCAAATCGTTTCGGTTTTGATGAATCAAGCCCTGAAGGGGCGACCCGACCGGGGCGAGGGAATCTCCCCGAGTCCGACCGCATCCGCGATCCGACGCGAGATGTTCAAGGCAGTGGTCGGGGGACCCGCGCCGAACAGATCCTCCACGCGAAAACGTACTCGACGGCGCCGCGTCTTCTCCTCTCGATCAAACCGCTCGATTCTCCCACCGGTTCGCGTTACCATCTCCTCAACATCGTAAGGGGCGTAAAGCCTTCTCGCCAAACGAAACGATCCGGCGTTTGCAGGGGCGATGGCGTCTTGCAACGCCATGAATGAAACCCTTGCGGAGAAGCGACATCACTCCGGTCTCGGCCGATTGAGGGGTGACCGGGGTAATGTCGGTCCGCCGAAGGATGTGGAGGTTTTTGATGGTGTCATCCAGGTGCCACGGGTTCGGGATTCGCGGCTTATTGATGTCCCTTGGGGTATTCGTTTTCACCTCATATTCCGCCGCGAGCGAAACTCAATCGCTCCGCGTGGTGGCGCTCGGCGATTCCATCACCAAGGGGGTGCGCGAGGGGGTTCGTCCGGAAGAAACCTTCGAGGTCCAGGCGGAGCGAGCCTTGAAGGCCGAGGGGTTGAATATCGAGTTCGTGAATGTCGGCATCGGCGGCGAGCGGACCGACCAGGCCAGGAAGCGGCTCGAAAGCGTTTTGGCGCTTCGGCCTCGCATCGTCACCATCATGTACGGGACGAACGATAGTTATGTCGACCAGGGCGCGACCGCGAGTCGGATCTCCGTCCAGGAATATCGGGACAATCTCAAGGCGATCGTCGAGGAATTGCTGCGGAACGGTGTCGAGCCGATCCTGATGACCGAGCCGCGATGGGCCGCCGTCGGCCCGAAGAATGGGCTCGGCGAGAATCCGAACGTTCGGCTGATCCCCTTCATGGAAGCCTGCCGAGCGGTGGCCAGGGAATGTCGTGTACCGCTCGTCGACCATTTCGCCCGTTGGACCGAGGCCGAAGCCAGGGGACAAACCATTGGCGAATGGACCACGGACGGCTGCCATCCCAATCCTCGCGGTCACCGGGAGATCGCCGACACTCTGCGCCCCGCCCTGCTCGAAGCGGTTCGCCCCCCTGCCCCGGCCGTCCCCTTCATCACAAAGTTGGATACCGTGCTTGAGCACGACGACGGCAAATTCCTGTGGTATCACCCCAGGGCGGTTGCGATCCCGAAAGCCGACGCGAACGCAGATCCCGACATCCTCATCACCCTCCAGAAGCATCTGAAGACCTCGGATCATTACTCGGGCCTGAGCGACCTGCGCAGCGGCGACCTCGGAAAGAGCTGGACGGGGCCGCGCGCGGTGGCCGAGCTGGATTGGGTTCGGGAAGAAGGGGGCGTGGATGTCGCGGTCGCCGATGTCACGCCGATGTTCCATCGACAATCGGGCAAGGTCCTCGCGGTCGGGGCTCAGGTTCGCTATAGCCGGAAGGGAGAGCAACTGGAGGACCGTCCCCGCGCCAATCAAACGGCCTACGCGGTTTATGATCCGAAGACCGGACGATGGACGAAGTGGCGACGGATCGAGATGCCGCCGGGTGATTCCTTCAACATGGCCCGCAGCGCGTGCGCCCAGTTCGTGATCGAGGACGACGGCTCCGTGTTGCTCCCGTTTTATATCGGCCGGTCGGCGGAGGTCCCCTTCAGCGCCACGGTTGTCCGCTGCTCGTTCGACGGCGAGACGTTGACTTATCGGGAGCATGGGGACGTGCTCTCGTTGCAGGTCGAACGCGGGCTCTATGAGCCGTCGCTCGTCCGTCACGGCGGGCGTTATTTCTTGACGATCCGGAACGACCTCAAGGGATACGTCACGACCGGGACCGACGGCCTGCACTATCGTCCCGTCAAACCCTGGATGTTCGACGATGGGGCCGACCTGGGAAGCTACAACACCCAGCAGCACTGGCTCAGTCATGGCGACGGGCTGTTCCTGGTTTACACCCGTCGGGGAGCGAAGAACGACCACATCATCCGTCATCGCGCCCCGCTGTTCATCGCGCGGGTCGATCCCGATCATCTCCAGATCATCCGGGCGACCGAGCAAGTTCTCATCCCCGAGCGAGGGGCGGAGATGGGGAACTTCGGCGCCGGGGTTATCAACGACCGCGAATCGTGGGTGACGGTGTCCGAGGGGATGTGGGATGACGCGTCCCGTCGGAAAGGGGCCAAGGGAGCATTGTTCGTGGCGCGTGTTTTGTGGCAGGATTCGGTCCCCGAAGTTGCCTTGCCGAAGACGAGAGCCGCGCTCGAATCCAATCAACCAGTTCGGATCGTCTGTTTCGGGGACAGCGTGACCGGGGTTTACTACCACACCGGATCGCGCCGCGCATACACCGACATGCTTGGGATCGCGTTGCGGCGAATCGATCCGCACGCCGATCCGACCATGATCAACGCCGGCATCAGCGGCAACACGACGCGCGATGCCTTGGCCCGGATCGATCGCGATGTGCTCGAGCGCAAGCCGACGCTCGTCACGGTGATGTTCGGCCTCAACGACATGGCGCGACTCCCCCTGGACGAGTATCGAAAGAATCTGGGCGAGATCGCGGCGAAGTGTCGCGAGGCCGGTGCCGAGGTGTTGTTCTGCACCCCCAACAACGTGATCACCACGACGGGGCGGCCGAGCGAACGGCTCGTCGCGTATTGCGATGCGATGCGGGAGGAAGGCCGGCGACTCAACGTGCCCGTCTGCGATGTTTACGCCGAGCTGGACGCCCTGCGATCGCGCGACGCGAAAGCCTGGCGGCTCCTGATGAGCGACGAGATCCACCCGAATATGGACGGCCACAAACGGATGGCCGAGGTGATCGCTCGGGCCATCGGCGGACGTTCGATCGACCTGTCGGATGTTCCGCCCCCGGAGCCATGGCTGCCTCGGACGATGGATCGAGCGGCCCACGGTCAGCCGATTCGCATCCTCGCCATGTCTCCTTTCGACGAATGGATCGGCTCCGCGATCGAGCAGGCGGCTCCCGGCGTGCGAGTCGAGGTCACGCGTTGGCCAACCGCGGGAAAAACCTTGAAGGCGCTCGAGCAAAACGCGAAGGAGCGGGTCCGGCCGATGGCCCCGGATTTGGTCATCCTCGCGGTGCCGCGCGTCGCCAGTTCCGAAACCTTCGAATCGTTTGTCCATGATTATGCATGGATCATGAACAATTCCCTGAATTTCGGGTCGGGGGGTTGGGATTGCGTGGTGGTGCATCCCTCGGTCATCAGCCCCGATCCCGATCCGGCCAGCGGACGAGATGCCCTGATCCGCTCGCTCGTGAAGGCTCAGGATTTGCCCCTCATCGATCGTTCCCGCGGCGAAATGCACTCCGCCACGGATCTCCTGAACGGATGGGTCCGTCGCCAACCCTGGCCGCGCAAGTGAAGGGCCGTTTTCGTCCGGGCGTGTGATTATGTCCAAATCAGGTCAGCATGGCAGGAACCGTGGACCTTTCGAGAGGAATCCGGGAATGCGAACCGCGTTGCAGAGTCGGCTGAAATCGTGGAACGTGTTGGCGGCCGTGCTCGCGATCACCTCAATGGCCGTGGACGGTCGATCCGCCGAACTCCGGGTGGGAGGGGCGACGATCAGCATCACGCCCGACCGTCCGATCGCGCTTTCCGGCCAGATGCACACGCGAATCGCCCGAACCGTCGAGAGCCCGGTCATGGCGACGGCGTTGGCGCTGGAATCGAAGGAAGGCGACAAGGTCCTGGACCAGGCGGTCCTGGTCTCGTGCGATCTGGTCTCCATCGATGCGGCCATCCTCGACCGGGTGCGCCAGTTGGTGAAGCAACGCGTCTCGGATTTGGACCCCGCGAAGGTCATCCTGAGCGCGACCCACACGCACACCGCCCCCGTGATGAAGGAAGGGGACTACGAGATTCCCAAAGAGGGGATCATGCAGCCCTCGGAGTATGCGGAGTTCCTGGCGCAACGAGTTGCCGAGGCGGTTGCGAAGGGATGGGAATCGCGCAGGCCGGGGAAGGTTGGCTGGGGGCTCGGGCATGCCGTGGTGGCCCAGAACCGGCGGTCTGTTTATGCCGGTGGTCGGGCTCAAATGTATGGCCCCACCGATCGGCCGGACTTTCGAGGCATCGAAGGATCGGAGGATCAGGGGGTCGAGGTGCTCTGCGCCTGGGATCTCCAGGGGAAGCTGATCGCCTCGGCGATCAACGTCGCATGCCCCTCCCAGGAGGTCGAGGGACTTTCGGTCGTGAACGCCGACTTCTGGCACGACGTCCGAGAATTGTTGAAGGTCAAGCAAGGGAAGGATCTGCTGGTGCTCGGTTGGACCGGCGCGGCAGGGGATCAATCACCTCACCTGATGTATCGGAAACGTGCCGAGGAGCGGATGCGAACCCTTCGCGGCCTCACCCGATTGCAGGAACTCTCCAAGCGGATCGTTGCGGCCTGGGAAGAAGCCTACGAGGGAGCCAGCAAGGAACAGCATGCGGATGCGGTGCTGGTCCACAAGATCGCCAGGATCGCGTTGCCGGTTCGGGTCGTGACCGAGGCCGAGGCTGCCGAGGCCAGGGCGAAGGTGAAGAACCTTTCGAAAGATCCGCGCAACCGCCGGATCGTGCTCTGGCATCAAGAGGTGGTGGATCGTTTCAAACAGCAGAAGGCCGGCACCGTGAAGCCGTTCGAGATGGAGCTGCATGTCATCCGGCTGGGGGATGTCGCGATCGCGACCAACGTCTTCGAATTATTCACCGAATTCGGCATCCAGATGAAGGCGAGGAGCCGGGCGCTCCAGACCTTCGTGATCCAGTTGGCCGGCCCGGGCTCGTATGTCCCGACCGATCGAGCCGCCCGGGGCGGAGGTTATAGCGCGATCGCGGAAAGCAACCTTGTGGGGCCCGAGGGGGGGCAGGCTTTGGTCGAGCGGACTGTGGAACTGATCAATTCTCTCTGGGGCGATAAGTGACGGGATGAGCAAGAAACCGCTGCGGCCACTGCAACGGTTTTGTGTGGGTGATGGGATTGAATCCGTTCTGATCAATCGGGAGTCACCGGAGACCTCTCGACTCTTCGATTCAGGAATTCGCGTTCATCTGCTCCAGTCGCTGGCGGAAATCGTCGCGCCAGCCTCTTGAGAGTCCGCTCAGTTCGCTCGCGCGACGGAGCACGGCCGGATCCGCCGTGTCCGCCATGAACAGATTGAACACCTCGGCGATTGTCATGCTCGGCGCTTCGCCGGGGATCAACTCAACCGGATCACCCGACTCGATCTCGCCTTCCTGGAGGACGGCGAGATAGAATCCGCTCCTTCCGCTGCGATAGAACCGCTTCACCATGTCCGGACGGCCGAAGCGGATTCCGAGTTTGAAGCAGGGTTGTCTTGGCTGCGTCACCACAAACTCGGCCGAGCCGATGCGAAGCCGGTCCCCAATACTCACGGACTCCTCCAGGAGTTCCTCCGTCGTGAGGTTCTCGCCGAACACGCCCCAGGGGAACTCAAAATCGGGCAGTTCCTCCTTCCAGTAGGCGTAATGTTCGGACGAGTATGTGTAGACGGCTTTCTCGATTCCGCCATGTACCGAGAGATCGGATTGTTGGTCCCCCGCCAGGTTGAGCTTCGAGACTCGAACCTTGCCGGAGACGGGCGACTTGAAGATGGAGGTCCGAGTGATCATCCCTCGCCAGGTGACTTCTTTGGGAAGGCCGACGTTGATGGACAAAACTCGCATGATTCTTCCTCGCGTAACCGTGTTCGTCGTCGCGGACTCGGCTTCCCTCTCGGGAATCGCCAGAGGGGATGAGGCTCGGGGACAGGGGCGGCCATCCCCGGCCGCGAGATGACCTGCTAATGTCTCTCGTACAAATCGAATCACAACCTTGGTCACACCCCGGCTCCTCCCATTTCTGCTTGCGGGTTCAGAATGCGGCCAATGAGTGGGCATTCGACCTTCCCAGAACCTTCGGAGACTTTCAAGGGAAGCACAGCCTTCGCTCGAAGGTTGAGTTGAACCGTCGGATCGTGGAATCGCCAACGCCCGAGGCCGCCGTCTTTACAAAGTCTTGATACGAACATCCCCGCTTTTAGCCCCTTTTTGATACGGCCTGTGGTTCAATTCATTCGATGAATCACACGGGGACAGTAAGGGAGGGAAGAGCCATTGACGTCGCATGGATTCTCGCGGGGGTAGGGTTTTTCGGCCTTTCCTCGGCATTGGTCCGACTCTTTCACCGTTTTCATCCGGGAGAGTGACCATGGAGTGGACGACGATTCTCGCATTGCTCGTGACCATTGCGCTCGCCGGTTATCTGGCAATTGCGTTGCTGACGCCGGAGAAGTTTTCATGATGACGAACACTGTGATTCAAATCGGATTGTTCCTGGGAGTATTGCTGGCCTGTGTGAAACCTCTCGGCTTTTACATGGCACGCGTCTATGAAGGCCAGGCTCCCCAGCTTACCTCCTGGTTGGTGCCGCTGGAGAAGCTGGTGTATCGGCTCTGCGGAGTCGACGCAACGCGCGAGATGAACTGGAAGCAATATTCCTCGGCGGTGCTCTGGTTCAGCCTTGCTGGTTTCGTAGCGGCTTATTGCCTGCAACGGGCGCAGGGGATCTTACCGTTGAATCCCGAAGGCTTGACAGCGGTTGCCCCGGACCTGGCCTTCAACACGGCGGCGAGTTTCGTCACGAACACGAACTGGCAGAGCTATGGCGGCGAAACCACGATGAGTTATCTCACCCAGATGCTCGCCCTGACCGTTCAGAACTTCGCGTCCGCGGCCGTGGGGATGGCGGTTCTGGTCGCGCTCGTGAGAGGTTTTTCACGTGCAATGGTGGGCACCATCGGCAACTTCTGGGTCGATCTGGTTCGCGGGACTCTCTATATCCTGCTGCCATTGTCACTCCTGCTCGCCGTTCTTCTGGTTTCGCAGGGTGTTGTTCAAACTCTCGGCTCTTATCACAAGGTGGCTCTCCTGGAGCCGACGATCGATGCCGGAGGTAAACGGATCACCGAGCAGACGATCGCCGTCGGTCCGGCGGCTTCGCAGATTGCGATCAAACAACTCGGCACCAATGGCGGCGGCTTCTTCAATGTGAACTCAGCACATCCTTTGGAAAATCCGACACCTCTCTCAAATTTTCTGGAAATGATCGCCCTGCTGCTGATCCCCTCCGCACTCTGCTTTTCGTTCGGCGAGATGGTCGGCGATCGACGCCAGGGCTGGGCGATTTTGGTGGCGATGCTGGTAATTTTCGTACCGCTACTGGTGGGAGTGACGATCGCCGAGCAGCATGGAAATCGAAATTTGGCCGAGATGGGAGTCGACCAAGCCGCTTCGGATTCGCATTCGGGTGGCAACATGGAAGGAAAGGAAACCCGCTTCGGGATCGTGAACTCATCGATCTGGGCGGTCGCGACGACTGCCGCGTCAAACGGTTCGGTGAATTCGATGCACGATTCCTTCACGCCGCTCGGCGGATTGATCCCCATGTGGTTGATGCAGCTCGGCGAGGTCGTCTTCGGAGGCGTCGGTTCCGGTCTCTACGGGATGCTCGTCTTCGCGCTGGTCGCGGTGTTCATCGCGGGGCTGATGGTCGGCCGCACGCCCGAATATCTCGGCAAGAAGATCGGAGCGTTCGAGATCAAGATGGCCGCCCTGGCCATCCTGTTTCCTTGTGCAACCGTTCTCGTGGGAACAGCTATCGCCGTTGTCACGCAGTCTGGTCGCGCCACCATCTTCAATCCCGGTGCGCACGGTTTCAGCGAGGTGCTCTACGCCTTCTCCTCCGCCGGCAACAACAACGGGAGTGCCTTCGCCGGCCTGGGGGCGAACACGCCGTTCTACAACGGGCTGCTCGGGATCGCGATGCTGATCGGCCGATTCTGGGTGCTGTTGCCGGTGTTGGCGATTGCGGGCTCTTTGGCGGCACGGAAGACGATTCCGGCCGGCCCGGGAACACTGCCGACGCATACGCCCCTCTTTGTTGTTTTGCTTGTCGCCGTGGTGATCGTCGTCGGAGCTTTGAGCTTCTTCCCTGCTCTGGCCCTCGGGCCGATCGTTGAGCATTTGCTGGTGATGAAGGTGTAATAGGAGGAATCCCGATGGCGAAAACAACGGCGAAGCTGCTCAACGGCGAGATCCTGGGCGGTGCGATCGTTGCATCATTCAGGAAGTTGAATCCGAGAGTTCAGCTTCGCAATCCGGTGATGTTCACCGTTTATATCGGAAGTATTCTCACGACCGTGCTTTGGTTGAACTCCCTGGGAAATGTTCGAGGCGAGTCTTCCGCGTTCATTCTCGGAGTAACGATTTGGCTGTGGTTCACGGTACTCTTCGCCAACTTTGCGGAAGCGATTGCCGAAGGGCACGGCAAGGCTCAGGCCGCATCTCTACGAAAAAGCCGCACGACCGTCGTCGCGCGGAAAATCACCGATCAGGCGAGGCAGGCCGTCGAGGAAGTGGCGGCAACCGACCTCAGGATCAAGGATA
>CALKTZ010001227.1 GCA_937997355.1 uncultured Planctomycetales bacterium
AAAAATGGGACAGGCACGGCGCTCCGCTTCGAGCCAGTCCCGTTTTCGCTCCGGTTTTTGGAATCGTATTCGCGCGGAAATGGGGACCGGCACGCGCTGAGTACCGGCGAGCCGGTCCTTATTTCCGCACCGGCTTTCCCTTAATTCAATTCGCTCCGCGCATACGGCGACCGCTTCCGCATGGGTGGGCCTATGAAGAATATACCTCACAGTTTATGCAGCTTGAGAAATCATCCCTATTCCCGGATCGCGGGATCGGGTTCCGGCACGCGTCGTCCAAAAATGAGGAGGTAGGACGCGAGGTCGGAATCGTCGTCAGTCCAGGGCCGGGCCCCCTCGCGAATGCGGGGTATCCGCCATCGAGAGTCTCTCGCAATCGCTTCAAGATCGGTTTCAGATCGGGCCATCACGGCCCAAATCGACCCCTGTTTGCCGAGCCGGCGTTCTTCCGGTGATACCCGAACATCACGGCGAACTCGGCAAACCAAGCCGGCATCGATGGCCTGACGACCAATAACCGGCTCGAGATCCACATAGCCGTTCGTGATGTTGAACACGAGGCGTCCGCCCGGAGCCAGCTTGGAAAGATAGAGCCGAATCGCCTCGCGCGAAATGAGGTGAACCGGGACCGCATCCGCTCCGAAGGCATCGAGCACGATGAGCGAGTACCGGCTATCGGTGGCGTCGCGAATCCTGAGCCTCGCATCTCCGACAATAAATTCCTGGGCGTCCGCGCGAGAATCGGCCAGATATGTGAAGAACCGAGGATTTCGGGCGACTCGCACGACCGACGGATCAAGCTCGAAAAAAGTCCAACGTTCGCCGGGCTCCGCATACGCCGCGAGGGTGCCGACACCGAGCCCAATAATCGCGACGTCTCCGCGTCCTGCCTCGCCTCGATGGTTCCGGAAGATGTCGCCGACCGGTCCGCTTCGCGCGAAATAGGTTCGGGGCTGGGCTCGTAAGAGAGGATCGAGGCTCTGTTCGCCGTGCAGGGTTCCGCCATGCAGGAGACGGTGACAGTTCGCTTCACGATCGACGGTCACCCTCAAAACGCCATAAAAGCTGCGGCTCAGCAGCAGGGTTGCGCCGGCCGGGTCGCTTGCTCCGAGGCCGGCAAGCATGATCGCGCCCATCGTGAGGATGAACCTCAAGGGTCGTTCGCTCGCTTTCAAGGTCGCGTAGATTCCCAATCCCGAAGCGAGGATCAGGAGGAAGGCGCCCATAAGTCCCTCGTTGACGTCGAATAGCCCGAACGAAAGGGGCAGTGTACACGCAAGGAGCAAGGCGGGAACAAGGGTGGTCTTCCCGATGTCCGATCCGGATGCCTCCCGATTCGCGGCAAGGCTTTTTGCCGTGGGAAACGCAAAACAACCCGCCAGGATCGCCAGCGGATACTCCGCGATCCGGTCGAAGGCGATCGGGGCGACCAGCACATTGAAGCCGCCTCCCAGAACGCCGCCAACCGCGATGGCCAGATAAAAGGATGTCGTGTACCTCGTTGCTGGCCGCGACTCGGCGAGCCTGACATTGCAAACCAGGCAACCGAGGAAGAAGGTGAACAAGTGAAGTGGAATCCAGAAGGCGTGGACGAATCCGGCAAGCTGCACCAGCACCAGCGCGAACGCCGCCCAGGGAAAGAACCGCGAGACCCTCCAGGCCGTGCGACGGGTCGAGTCGGCAAAGGCGAGGATCGACGCGATCAGAAAGATCGCCAGCGGAATCACCCAGAGCAACGGCATGGCCGCGAGATTCGTGGTCAGAAAGGAGGTAACTCCCAGGAGCCAGCTCGACGGGATCGCGGCGAGCGCGACCCAGCGCAACCGCTCCCTCGCGGTCGGAGTGTCCGAATCCTTTCGATCGGCGATCACGGCGGTAGCCCGGCTTTTCCCCCGCACCGAGAGGAGGCCGCACACCAAGAGGATCATCGCCAGCCCCGCGTAACCTCGCTTCCAGATCTCGCCCTGGGCAGTGAGGCTCAGGCGAGGCTCGATCCAGAGGGGATAGGCGAGCAGGGCGAACAGGCTGCCGGTATTGCTCGCGGCATAGAGGAAATAGGGCTCATGGGCGCGGGGATGATCGGTCCGGGCAAACCAGTGCTGCGTGAGGGGCGAGGTCACCGAGATCAACGCCAGCGGCAACGCGGCCCCCGTGATGAACCCAATCCATAAGGAAATGGCGGGGGAGCTTTGAAGCCTGTTCACACCCGCGATGCCCAGGTTGATCGAAATCGGCTGATTCCATCCGCCCAGCGCCAACAAACCAACGATCACCAGCAACGTGGCCCGGGGCATGGAGCGACCAAAATGGCTCGCTCCGAGCGCCAGGAGGTATCCCGCCAGGAGTACGACCTGGAAGAAGAGGAGGCAGGAATTCCAGACGGCCGGCGTCCCTCCCAATGGGGGAAGTGCCATCTTGCCGATCATCGGTTCCGCCGCGAAGAGGAAGAACGCCGAAACGAACGATGCCGCCCAATAGGGGATCACGATCCAGATCTTCAACGAGGATCTCCCATGGCTCGAAACTTCTCACTCAAACCGTAGCCGGCGGCCCACGACCTCGATCACAATCGACGAAGCATTCAACTCTGGACCGATAGACTACAATAAGACGAACACCCCGAGAAACGAGTCGGGGGCAGCCCCATTCCGCACCGAGGTTTTTCCTTGCCATTGTTCCAGCATTGGACTTCCAGTCGTCGGCGCTTCCGCGACTTTCTGTCGAGGTACCGGGCCGATCTGAAGCGTGGCCTTCGCGGCAAGAGAGGCCTGGGCCGGACGGATTCCGAAACGAACGAGGCACGCACCGAGGGGAATCCGCATGCGGAACTTCGCTCGTTGCCCAGGCTCTATCGAGAGCTTTTCCGGATCACGGCCGGATACCAACTCACCATCGGCGTTGCCTTGCTCGGCCTCTCCCTCTCGACCCTGCTCAAACTGATTCCCCCGGCGGCGACCAAGCTTGCGATCGACTACGTGTTGATGGCGAAGCCGATCCCCGAATCCTGGCAGGCGATCAGCCCGCTGCCGTTCCCGGAGTCTCCGCGCGTCCGCCTGTTCTGGATCGTGGCGGCGGTGGGCATTGTTTCGGTGCTCGGCGTGCTGGTCGGGCTCTGGAGCCGATGGAAGGCCACGCGGGCCTCGAAGCGTATCCAGGTTGCCGTGAGACGCAAGGTCTTCGAACATGCCATGCGGCTGCCGCTCCACCGGGTCTATCAACTGAAATCGGGCGGGGCGACCAGTCTCCTCCGGGAAGATGCCGGCGGCGTCGGCGAACTGGTCTTCAGCATGCTCTACAACCCCTGGCGGGCGGTCGTTCAATTTGTGGGCGGCCTTGTCGTGCTGGCGTGGGTCGATTGGCGGCTCCTCCTCGGGTCGCTGGTCCTCACGCCGGGAGTCTATTACACCGACCTCACCTGGAACCGGCGCATCCGGCCGCTCTTTCGCGAGGTGAGGCGAAGACGCCAGGACCTGGATAGCCAGACGACCGAAGTGTTCGGCGGGATGCGAGTCGTTCGGGCCTTCGGCCGGCAGCGGAGCGAGTCCACCCGCTTCGTCGTCGAGACGCACACGATGACCCGGCTGGAGCTTCGCGTCTGGTGGCTCTCGCGGATCGTCGAGCTGATCTGGGAATTCCTCCTACCGGCCGCCACCATCGGCCTGCTCTTCTACGGGGGCCTGCGCGTGCTCGAAGGCAAGCTCACGCTGGGAGACCTCTCGATGTTCCTCGTCTACCTGGCGATGCTCCTGGAGCCCTTGGCCGTGCTGGCGACGAGCGTCACCCAGCTTCAAAACAATCTCTCCGGCTTCGAGCGCGTCCTCGATCCTATCGAGGTGCCCTCCGAGCGCTTGTCCTC
>CALKTZ010001228.1 GCA_937997355.1 uncultured Planctomycetales bacterium
GGGACAGGCACGCGCGGAGTACCGGCGAGCCAGTCCCGTTTTCGCTTCGGCCCCAGACAAGTGAACGCCGTGCGCAATCCAACCGCGAATCGCTGTAACCACAGCAGTGCCGAAGGCAGATCAGTTCCTTGATCATTCCGGTTGATCGGGCCGATACAGCCCGTGGGCCTCGATGTAGGCTTCCACCCCCCGGGGTATGAGGTAGCGGACGCTGCGCCCTTCGGCCATGCGGCGTCGGAGGTCGCTCGACGCGATGCCGATCGGCGGGATGGTCACGAATCGGACCGGACGGCTCCCCGGCCCGAGATCCGGAACATGGCTCGGATCGGCGCTCTCGATCCCCGGCCGATTCACGACCACGATCGTGGCGAGCCGGGCGATCCGCTCCGGCTCTCGCCACATCGGCAGATCGACCAGGCTATCGGCGCCGATCAGGAAGAACAGCTCGTCCTCGGGCCGTTGCGACCGGATTGCTTCCAGGGTCTCGACGCTGTAATGCGGCCCCGGGCGATTCGTCTCGATCTCCGAAACCTCGAACCCCGAATTCCCCGCGATGGCGACGCGAGCCATCTCCAGGCGATGACTCGCGGCCGTTCGACCTTCTCCTCGCTTGTGGGGGGGCTCCCCCGCAACCACGAGCCACACCCGGTCCAGCCCGCATGCTTCCCTGCATTGCTCCGCGAGGACCAGATGTCCCAGGTGGATCGGGTCGAAGGTTCCACCGAACAGCCCTAATTTCATCGCAACCTTTCCTTGCCCATCTTTCCGGTGCCTCCCACATTTTCGGAGCTGCGCGAAATCGGTCGGCTCGGATTTGTGTGGACAAACGAACAGAAATCGAGTGAACTGAGGGACCGCCTTCGGTCGATATCGAAGGACGTGCGGCGGTAGTTCTCGGATCGCTCTCCCTTCCCCAAATGGGAACGGCGGTGCGCCTCACGACGATAGGCCGCGATCATGCGCCTTGTCAACGATCCAGGCCGGTCAATCGGGCCGGGAGCCTTCGAGGAAATGGGGTCAGACGGGTGAGCGGGGGTGAGGCGAATCCGAGATTCACACTGGCGAGCGATCGCGATCTTCATGCGCGTGGGACCTACGCGGGGATCGTCTTCAATCGGCCGATCGAGCAGATCCTGACGTATCGGGTGCCGCCGAAATTCGTCGGGGAGCTCCAGGTCGGCCAGCGGGTGCAGGCTCCGCTGGGAAGGTCGAATAAGCCGGAGATCGGCCATTGCGTCTGGGTCGGTTCCGAGCCCCCCGCCGACTGCGAGCCGTTCCGGGTCAAGGAGATTTCCGAGATCGTCGACCCGATCCCGCTGATCGACGCGAAGATGCTCTCGCTGACCCGCTGGCTGGCGGAATACTATGCCTGCTCCTGGGGGCAGGCCCTCGACTCGGCCGTGCCCGCCGGCGTGAAGAAGCATGCGGGTACGCGGATCGGCACGTTCCTGATCGTCCCCGAGGAGACCCGCCAGGGGATTCGCGACGGAGTCGTCTTGCAGAAGCTCGGCTCCAAGCAGGCGATCGCGCTGGAGGTCCTGGCGAGGGCGGACGAGCCGCTGACCGTCTCCGATCTCTGCCGGCTGGCCAAATGCACGCCGGGGCCGATCCATGCCTTGCGCAAGCAGGGGCTCATCCACTCGGTACGCAAACGGATTGCCTTCTCGGGGAATCCTTCGCGGCAGGGGGGGGGATCGGCCGGATCGAAAGCGGAAGGGAATTCTCAGTCGGATCGACGCGAGGGGTTCACGCCGACCGCCGAGCAGACCGCGGCGCTGGATCACCTGGTCCCCGCGATTCAAAAAGGGGGCTTCGCGCCGTTCCTGATCCACGGGGTGACGGGGAGCGGCAAGACCGAGATTTACCTCCGAGCGATCGAGGAGGCGGTCGCCCTGGGTCGAGAGGCGATCGTCCTGGTCCCCGAAATCAGCCTCACCCCCCAGACGATCCAACGGTTTCGTCGCCGATTTTCGCGAGTCGCCGTGCTCCACAGTCATCTGAGCGATGCCGAGCGGCATCGCCAGTGGCAGAACATCGCCGGCGGTGAAATCGAGGTGGTGGTCGGCGCGCGATCCGCGATCTTCGCCCCCGCGCGCCGGCTGGGCCTGATTGTCATCGACGAGGAGCATGAGAGCACGTTCAAGCAGGAGACCACGCCCCGATATCATGCGCGCGACGTGGCCGTCAAGCGTGCCCAGCTTGAGGGAATCCCGGTCCTCCTCGGCTCCGCGACCCCCTCGCTGGAAACCTGGCACAACGCCGAGCGGGGGCGTTACGCCCGAATCTCCCTGCCGAGCCGGGTGGAAGGCCGGCCGATGCCGAACGTCGAGCTGATCGACCTTCGCTACGAGAAGCCGCCGATCGCTGGGCTGAGCGAATCGCTGCGGCAGGCGATGATTCGCGCCCTCGACGACGGCGGCCAGGTGATCCTTTTCCTGAATCGACGCGGGTTCCACACCTTCGCGATCTGTCCCAAATGCGGCGAAGTGCTCAAGTGCAACTCGTGCGATGTTGCGGTGACCTACCACAAGTCCAAGCACCTCCTGATTTGCCACACCTGCGACGCCGAGCGAAGGTGTCCTCCCGCGTGCCCGGCCTGCAATGCCTCCAACCTCCACTACGGCGGGATCGGCACCGAGCGACTGGAGCGGGAGATTCAGACGGCGTTTCCGAACTATGTGTCGCGACGGATGGATTCCGACACGATGCGGACTCCCGGTAGCCACGAGGATGTCCTCGATGCCTTTCGGGCGGGAGAGGTTCGCATCCTGCTCGGGACGCAGATGATCGCCAAGGGGCTGGATTTCCCGGACGTAACTCTTGTGGGAGTGGTCAACGCGGATACCTCCCTCCACCTCCCCGATTTCCGCGCCGGCGAACGGACCTTCCAACTCGTGGCCCAGGTTGCCGGACGAACCGGGCGAGGCGAGCGCCCCGGCCGGGTGCTGGTGCAAACCTACTCGCCCGAGCACCCGGCGATTGCCTACGCCGCGCGTCACGACTATGAGGGATTCGTGGCCACGGAGCTTCCCGAGCGGAAGAAATATAATGCGCCCCCCTACGGGCGGCAGGCGCGAATCATCGCGCGCGGGCCGGAGGAGTCGGCGGTCTTCGCGTATATGAAAGTGTTGGCGGAAGCACTGAGCCGAGGGAATGAGCCGACGGTTCGAATCCTCGGCCCAGCGCCCGCGCCAATCGCCAAGATTCGAAACCTGTTCCGGTTCCATCTTCAGTTACGAGCGATGACCGCCCGGCCGATCCAGAATCTCGTCCGCACGATCCCGCCCCAGGTCCCCCCGACGCGCGGGATCGAGTTGGCCATCGACATCGATCCGATCAACCTGCTTTGAGCGGGTTTGTTCGGAGCGATTGCATGAAAAAAGCCCCTGTCCGGAAATGTCTCCGGACAGGGGCTCTCATCTTTGGGGAGCGTTTGATTGCTACCCGAGGCTCAGGAGCAACCCATGCTGTTGCCGCAGTTGAAGCAGCGATAGCAGGTGCCGCAACGGACGGTCAGGGCTCCGCAGTTGTCGCACGGGGGGGCGTCGCTCTGGAAGTGGGCGAACTGCTGATCCTGGTCGTGGAGATCGCCTTCGGCCGACAACGATGGGGCGGGGAGGGAACTTGGAGTGCTCTGGACGGCCCCCATGACCGCCTCGGCGTGATCGAGGTCGGCGATGGTGGCGCTCCGATGTCCGTTGACCTTCACGGCGGGGACATCGAGGACCGGAGCCGACGGCCCGTAGTCCGCCCCTTCGCGTTTCGGAGCATTGGCCTCGCGATAGCCGGTGATGAATTCCATCCCGAGCCAGCGGAAGATGTAATCCGCGATGGACTTGGCGATCGGGATGTCCGGG
>CALKTZ010001229.1 GCA_937997355.1 uncultured Planctomycetales bacterium
TCGCACGACCCCGCCGAATCCGCCGACCGAAGGTCTCCCATTCTTGGGGGTGAGCGGAAAAGGGGACAGGCACGTCGCTCCGCTCCGAGCCAGTCCCCATTTCCGCTCAATTATCCGATCCATCCGTTGAGGCGAATCACGCCCCCCGAGGTCCGATGAACTGGTCGAACCTGTCCACGATCTTCCGACGAGAAGTCCGCGACCAGATCCGGGACCGTCGCACGCTGTTCATGATCTTCATCCTGCCGATCCTGCTCTACCCGCTCATGGGTTACGGGATCGGGCAGTTCACGCTCTTGCTCCAGCAGGAGCCGAAGAAGGTCCGGCTCGTCGGCGCGGAGAACCTGCCGGAGCAGCCGAAGCTCCTCAATGAAGACGGGACGCGGTTCAACCCCGCGCTCTTCGATTCCCCCTCCGAGGCCGATTTCCTGGTCGTCGAGGTCGCACCCCCGGGACCCCCGTGGAACGATCCGAAGCGCTGGGAGGAGGCCGTTCGAAATCGGGAGGTGAAGGCGGTCATCGAGATCCCCAAGAACCTCGCCGCCCAGCTCGAAAGCGAGAAGGACGTCGACCTCTCGATCGTCTACAACCGCGCCGACGAAACCAGCCAGATCACCGAGCTTCGGCTCAAGGAGGTGGTCGAGCGCTGGAAGAAGACGATCGTCGCCAAGCGGCTGGTGAGGGACAACCGGTCCGAAGGTTACACCGAGCCGGTGCGCACGAAGGGGGTGGACGTCGCCACCGCCGGGGAAGTCGGGGGGAGCGTCTGGGGACGCCTCTTCCCGTTCCTGCTGGTGATGATGGCGCTCACCGGGGCGTTCTATCCCGCCGTCGACCTCTGCGCCGGCGAGAAGGAACGCGGGACGATGGAGACCCTGCTCATCAGCCCGGCGACCCGCACCGAGATCGTGGTCGGCAAGTTCCTCACGGTGATGCTCGCGAGCGTGACCACCGCCGTGCTCAATCTCGTGAGCATGGGGCTGACCGGGTTGCAGCTCGCCATGAAGATCGGCGCCACCGCCAACGGGCCGTCCGGCGGCTCCGGCTTCGCCCCCCCCACCTTGCTCTCGGCCGTCTGGATCGCCCTGCTGCTGATCCCTCTGGCGGCGTTCTTCAGCGCCGTCTGCATCGCGCTGGCGGTCCTCGCGCGGAGCATGAAGGAGGGGCAGTATTACATGACCCCCCTGTATATGATCTCCCTCCCGCTGATCTTCCTCACGCTGGCCCCGGGGATCGAGCTGAATTTCTTCTACAGCCTGGTGCCGATCACCGGAGTCGCCCTCTTGCTCCGCGCGTTGATCGTCAGCGATTACGCGACGGCCCTCAAATTCTTCGTCCCGGTCCTGCTGCCGATGATCCTGTACGCGGCGATCGCCCTGCGATGGGCGATCGATCAATTTCAGCGGGAAGATGTGCTCTTCCGGGAGTCTGAACAGTTCAACCTGTTCGTCTGGCTGCGGCACCTGATCCGAGATCGCCGACCCAAGCCGACTCCCGGCGCGGCGCTCCTCTGCTTCGTCCTGATCCTCACGGTCTCCTGGTTCTTGCTCCAGTTTCAAACCCTATTCGGCGATGCGAAGCTTTCGTTGCCGATGGTGATCGCCGGCCAGTTGGCGATCCTGGTGCCACCGCTCTTCCTCGCGCTGGTGTTCACCTCCTCGCCTCGCATCACGTTGAGGCTGAGGTGGCCGAGCTTGCGGTTCCTGATCCTGGCCGTGGTGTTGCCGTTCGCGTTGAATCCGCTGGTCGGGCTGCTCGGATGGGTGGTGAAGACTCTGTTCCCGATTCCCCCCGCCGTGGTCGAGGCGTTGCAACACGCAATGTTCGACCAGCCGAATTACGCGACCGCGCTCGTCATCTTCGCGCTCGCCCCCGCGATCTGCGAGGAGGTTGCCTTTCGTGGTTATATCCTCTCGGGACTCGAGGGGGGGAATCGGAAGGGGGCGGCGATCGTCCTTTCGTCGATCATGTTCGGGGTCCTCCACGTGCTGCTGAGCCTGTTCCAGCAACTCTTCAACGCCACGCTGCTGGGCCTGGTGTTGGGCTTGCTGGCGATCCGGAGCCGAAGCTTGCTGCCGGGACTCCTCTTCCACTTCCTGAACAACGCCCTGGCTGTTTCGCTCGGTTTCTGGGAAAAGACGGAATCATTCGCCAGGATCGGCCCCTGGCTCTATCGCGACGCGGAAGACGGCCTGTATCACCCCGGCTGGATCGCCGCCAGCGCGATCGTGTCGGCCGGGCTGATCTATTTTCTCTGGAAATCCCCCGCCACCTCGCCGCTCGCCAGGCTTGAGGACGAGGATGCGACCGAAACCGAGGTAGCGTCATGAACCTCGAACCCTTGACGCTCCGCGCCCGCTACATCTTCCCCGTGGAAGGCACCCCCCTCCGGGACGCCTGCCTGACGATCGAGCGGGGGCGGATCGGCTGGATCGGCCCCGCCGAGGAACGGGCCCCGGACCTTGACCTCGGAAACACCGCCATCCTGCCGGGCTTCGTCAATGCGCACACCCACCTTGAGCTTGCCCGCCTGGGCGATTCACCGTCGGACGGGGGCGCGGCGGAGGGGGGCGTGGAGACCGAAGACGAAGTCGCCTGGCTGAAGAAAGTTGTTCGGAGCCGAAGGGAAGGGTCCCTCGAGATCCTCCGGGAAAATGCCAAACGGAATGTTCGGTCATGCGTCGAGGCGGGGACGACCCTCGTCGCCGACACCACGACGGCGGGGGTGAGCTGGTACGCCGTCGCCTCCTCGCCGTTGCGCGGGATCGTCTTCGCGGAGTTGATCGGCCTGAAACGGAGCCGGGGGCTTGAGACCTACGCCGATGCCTGGACCTGGGTCAGCTCGTTGAACGCTCAGGCGCAGCTGGCCGCGGATTGCCGGACGGGGCTCAGCCCGCACGCGCCTTACAGCACGGCCGGCTGGCTCTATCACCGGGCGGTCGCGAGCCGGCTCCCCCTCTCCACGCATCTCGCGGAGATGCCCGAAGAGCTGCGGATCTTGAAGACGCGAGACGGCCCGTTGCGAGACTTCCTGGAAGATCTCGGGGCCTGGGACGACGAGTGGGAGCCGATCAGCGACCACCCCGCCGACTATGTCCGCAAGGGGGGGCTTCGAAACGCGGACTGGATCCTCGCTCACGGCAATTACTTCGATCCGTCCGACTTCTGGCAGTTCCGCCCCGAAGCCGGCCCCGACGGACACCGGGTCGCCATCGCGTATTGTCCGAGGACCCATGCGCGATTCGGCCATGCGCCCCATCCCTATCGGGGGCTCCTCGAACGGGGGGCGATCGTCTGCCTGGGGACCGATAGCCTGGCCTCGAACCCGTCGCTGAGCGTCCTCGACGAGATCCGGTTTCTCCACGGGCGCGACGGGGCGCTCTCGGGGGACCTGCTCCTCACCATGGCGACCCTCTTCGGCGCCTGGGCCTTGCGGGCCGAGGCGAGCACCGGCAGCTTGAAGGTGGGCAAATCGGCCGACCTGGCCCTCATCGCCTTGCCCGATCGAGACGAGGAAGATCCGCACAACCTCGTCCTCGAATCGGATCGGCCCGTGGTGGGGACCGTGTTCAAGGGGGATCTGGTGGCGGGGCGCTGGGCCGAGTCATCCTGATCGGAGCCTCAGTACCACTTGCTCCGCGGATAGTACCGCCTGATGACGATCGCGCGGAGGAGCAGGAGCACCGCCAGGTTTGCCCCCTTGAGCCAGATCAGCCACGACTGGAGCGCATACGCTTCCCGGAAATCGGTCAGGCCGAACGTGAAGAAGGCCAGGGAATAGGCGACTTCGAGGGTCGAACGGCGTTGCTTGAGGAATCGCCAGAGCACCAATCCCGCGAGGACGATCCACACCGAGC
>CALKTZ010001230.1 GCA_937997355.1 uncultured Planctomycetales bacterium
TGCCGCCGCCGAAGATCGACTCCTCGCCGTAGTGGATGTAATCCTTCTCGATCTCGATGATGAGCTCGCTATCCGCCAGCCGGATGCGATCCCCGACCGTCGGTCCATATTTCTTCGCGTAGGCGGCACGAGAAAGCCGAACACTCATCGATCATCTCCTCTATTTGTTCAGGTTGAGATGTGTCGCGGCGTGAATGGGGATAATGTGATCCGTCGGGATTCGCCGGAAGTCGTCCCATGAAACATTTCAGGACGGCTTGTTGCCGAATCCCCCCTCGATGCAGCGTTTCAGGCTGATTTGACGGGTGTACGGATCGTCCAATCGGCCCATCACGAGGCCGTTGAATCCGAAGACGACCCGATGCCCCCCGAGGGGGATCAGTCGGACTTCCTTGACATCCCCCGGCTCGAACCGGACCGAGGTGCCGCTCGGCAGATCCAGCCGGGTGCCGTAGGCCTTCGCGCGGTCGAAGACAAGCGTCCGGTTGGTCTCGAAGAAATGGTAGTGAGATCCGACCTGCACCGGACGGTCCCCGGTATTGGTGACCTTCAGGATCACCACGGGCCGGTCGGGGTTGAGTTCGAGATCGGGGCCATCGAAGAAGTATTCGCCGGGAATCATGTCCTACCCCCTGGAGTTCGAGACGCAGACACAGGTTCAGTCCGTCGCGGGCGAGATGGCTAGCGGATCGGATCGTGGATCGTGATGAGCTTGGAACCGTCCGGGAAGGTCGGCTCCACCTGAATCATCGGGATCATCTCGGGAATCCCTTCCATGACGTCGTCTCGCTTCAGGATTTCCCGCCCCAGGCTCATGATTTCGGCGACGGATTTACCGTCCCTTGCGAGTTCCATCAGTTCGGCCGTGATCAGCGCGATGGACTCCGGCGCATTGAGCTTGAGACCTCGTTCCTTGCGCGCCCGGGCGACCTGCGCGGCGGTGAAGATCATCAGCTTGTCGCGTTCTTGAGGGGTCAAATGCATGGGCGATGCTCCGAGATTACTCACGTCGAAGGGGGAAACGGCAGCCCCCCGACCTAGCCGGGGGTCGAAGTCCGCGACGGAAAGATGATGGGGTCCAGCCGCCCCATTGCGAGGACGATCCAGGTCGCCAGCACGAACGGGGCGGTCAAGGCAGGTAGGCCCAGCAGCGGAAACGACTCGGTCAGGGGGACCGAAATAATGACCCCGAGCAGGGGCGGAATCAGCGACCGTCGCCAGAGGAACAGGGCGACCGCCGCGAGCGTGGCGTTGTAGCCATAGAGTCCGAGGGCGATGTTCTCCGTCAGGGCTCGCTCGACCAGCCGCTCGGGGTCGATGGTCCTCGTCGCCGCCGTGACGTGGTAATTGGCGAGGAGTGTCCCGACAATGGCGCCGACAGCCACCCATGCCGCGTGCCGCCAATCGCCGATCGCGATCCCGAGGAGGAAGAAGAATGCCGTCCAGAGGCTCGCCTGGAACATGACCTGGGCGACGCCGTGCGACGCGGCCACGAGCAAATTCGAAGCCTCGACGGGGGCCCCCGGCAAAGACGGGGCAAGGCCCATCGCCCGTCCCAGGAAGAACAGGCACCAGGTCGTCACGATGAAAGGGGTGGTATAGGTGGGGAATGGTACGTGTCGCCTCATCGCCCAGGTCAGCAAGGTCGCCGCGATGCAGCCGCCGATCATCAGCAGCAGGCTCCCGACCCCAAACTGGAAGAAGAAGAATGTGGCGATCCCCACCAGCGCCGGATTGAAACCATGGATTCCGGCGGCGATCTCGGCCTGGTCGAACTTCAGGAGTGCCGCCGTCGCCATGCCGATGGCCGAACCGACGAACGCGGCGATCGCCATGATCGGCGAGCCGGCGGCAATTCCCAGGATGAAGCAGAGGCCCGAAAGGGCGTTCTCCTGGAAAAAGACCTGGCCAACTCCACGCAAGATGATCAGTAACGGCGCGGGAAGGTCATTCGACCAGGATGCGAAGGCTGGGACTTTCGATTCATTGGCATTGGACATTTCGACGAACTTCCTGAAAAAGCCACCAGTTCACCGAATGAATTCGAATCGAGGAAGCCGGCAAGCATGGAGCGATCACCACTCGGGATCAGCAGCAATTCCAGAGACTGCCACGATTTTGCGTCTTCCAGGGGCCGCAATCGGCGTCGAGACGATTGCGGGAAGTCGGTCCCTTCCTGGCATTTCAATCGACCATGTTGACGAGCCCCGTGTGCAGGTCGTAGACCCCTCCAACCACCTTGACCTCTCCGGCCTTGACCGCCTTGGAAAGGATCGGATCGAGATTCTTGAGCACCTCGACACCGCGGCTCACATTGGCCTTGGTGGCATTCTCAAGC
>CALKTZ010001231.1 GCA_937997355.1 uncultured Planctomycetales bacterium
GCGGGGGGCGTGCCGGGTCCGTTCGACTCCTGGCTCGTCCTGAGAGGCGTTAAAACCCTCGCCGTCCGGATGGAGCGTCATTGTTCCAATGCCCGCGCCCTGGCGGAGTGGCTTTCCGGCCGCCCCGAGGTCGAGCGGGTCTACTATCCGGGGCTCCCGAGCCATCCCAATCATGAGGTCGCGAAGCGGCAGATGAGCGACTTCGGCGGTATGATCTCGATCCGGCTCGCGGGCGGGAAGGATGCCGCCCTCCGGCTCCTTTCACGCACCAGGCTGTTCAGCCTGGCCGAGAGCCTGGGAGGGGTCGAATCGCTCATCGGCCATCCGGCGACGATGACTCATGCGAGCATCCCCCCCGAAATCCGGGCCGCGCGGGGGGTCGACGACGGCCTGGTCCGTCTCAGCGTGGGGATCGAGGATGTCGAGGATCTGAGGAAGGATCTCGAACGGGCCCTTTCCTGATCGCGCGACAGCGCCGAGCAGAGAGCCGAGCGGAATTGGGGACGGGCTCGACGGTACTCCGCGTGCCTGTCCCCTTTTCCGCAGGCCGATGCGGGCGCGAAGATTTGGAGACCTTCGGTCGGCCGATTTCGGCGGAGTCGTCCGGTGGCACGCGCCGAACAAGGAAGGGCATTTCGGCGGGGTCATGACAACCCCGCCGAAGGAAGATCGGCCGAAAGCCTGCTCGTTCGCTCAGCCTCCTTTGCGGGCGAGCGAGGTATCGCCGTTCGGGACCTTGTCCGACTTATAGTCGAACCAGGCCGGGTCGAATTCCACCCGACGGTTCTGCCGCATCGCCATGTTGCTGGAGAGGGCGATGACGGCGTCGGCGAGGGCAACTTCCCCCTTGCAACGGGGTTGATGCTCCTTGTCGTTGTGGTAGTCCTTGGCATCACCGTAGCGGATGCAATAGGCGAAGTGTTCGAGCTCCTCGCGATAGCCGCGCGAAGGATCGGCGGTGGCGAGCCCCCCCAGCGCCGTGGCGGCGGTGGGCCCGGCCGTGCTCGGGCTGGTTTCGAGGGCCGGCTTCTTCCCCTTCGTCTCGACCGTGATATTCGTCGCCCGCGAAATCGCCGCGCTGCCGGCTTCCTTATAGAGAAGGATCTCCTTCTCCTGATTGACGATCATGGTCCCCTTGGAACCCATGACCATCTCGCCGTAGCCGTCGAACGAGTTGGTGTTGATCGACGAGTAGGTGACGACCACCCGGTCCTTCTCGGAGGCGCCGGGGAACTCGAAGATCGTGAAGACGTGGTCGTCGACCTCGCGGCCGTCCTTGTAGAAGTAGGTGCCGCCGACGCCCGTGACGGCGAGGGGATGTTTCTTGCCGAGGAAGATCGAGCAGGCGTCGAGCTGGTGGCTGCCGAGCTCGGCCATCAGGCCGGCGCCGGTCTTGTTGTAGAGCCGCCAGTTGATGAGCTGGTCGAGCGATTCGTAGCCGTACTGGGCGTAATTGACGTTCAGGTCGTCCTTGGGATAGATCCGCCGCCAGCTATCGGTGTAGATCGGGTTCCCCTTGTCGTCCTTGGCGAAGACGGCCTCGCCGGTCGTGGGATCGTACATCAGGTTGCCGTCCTTGTCCCTGGCGATCCGCTGGAGGGCGTTGTTGCGGTGCCAGAGCGCCCGGATGTGGAGAACATCCCCCAGGGTGCCACTCTGAAGCAGGTAATTGGCGTTGTCGTAGAGGACCGAGTAGTGGCGTTGGTGGCCGACCGCCAGGAGCTTGTTGGTCTCCCGGGCGACCTTGCACATCTCCTTGCACTGGGGGATGGTGTGGGCCATCAGCTTTTCGGTGAAGACATGCTTCCCCTTCTTCATCGCCTCAATGGCCACCGGGGCATGCAGCCAGAGGGGGAGGGCGATGACGATCATCTCGACTTCGGGGTCGTCGAGCATCGCTTCCTTGGTGTCATACTTTTTGATCTTCTTGACGTCGGCGGGGGAGTAGTCCTTGTGGGCGGTGAATTCATTGACCGCCCGAACCTGCTGCGAAGGGCGGATATCGCAGAAGCCAATGAAGTCGAGATAATCGCGGTTGTGGGACCGGATCATCGCCTGGCACCCTTCGTCCCCCGTGCCGATGATGGCGGCCTTGACGGGGGGGCGATTGCCCATCTCCTTGTAGCCGAAGTAGAACGCGCCGAGCGCCGGCGCGGCGGCGGCCGATTTGAGCAGGTCGCGGCGGGTGATTCCCAGCGCCTGGTTCGCATTCTCTCGGCCCAGGATTCGCTGCTCGGGGGTTAGGTTCGTCATCCGTCGCTCCTTATCGTCATCGTTCGTCGGCACGCCGGCACCAGGGGGAGTTGAGGGCTGATCGGCCTGCGATGTCGGAAATTGGGTTCGTTTCGTGATTCGGGGATTCGTTTGC
>CALKTZ010001232.1 GCA_937997355.1 uncultured Planctomycetales bacterium
ATGCAATTCATCTACCTCGGCGGCACCGGAGACCCCACCACGACGGACGGCTTTGAGCTCCAGGCGATCGCGGCCGTGGTGATCGGCGGCGGGAGCCTGAACGGCGGCGAGGGGACGGTGCTCGGGACCCTGATCGGTTGCCTGATCATGGCCGTCCTGAACAACGGCTGCGTCCATGCGGGAATCCCCTCCGCCAGCCAGGACATCATCATCGGGCTCATCATCGTGGCCGCCGTGGCCATCGATCGCCTGCGACGCCGGTCTCGCGCCGGCGCGGTGGCCTGAACGGTTGTCAAGAACGCGGAGTCGGGCCGCCAAGTCCGGTCACGAGTCACTTGATCGAGGGAACATCTCCAATGACGACGCAACAACTCATCCCACCCCGCGCGATCGCCTGGATCGCGCTCGGGTTGCTCGGCTCCCTGGGTGTCAACGACGCGACCGCGCAGGAAGGGAAGAAGGACAAGATGAAACTCGAACCCCGGACCGTTTCCGTCCAAGGCGTCGGCAAGATCGGCGCCAAGCCGGACGTCGTCCACATCCAGCTCGGCGTGACCTCGGAAGCCCCCACCGCCAAGGACGCATTGGCCGCGAACAATGAGGCGATGAACCGTCTATTCCAGGTCGTCAAGGAGCGGGGGATTGCGGAGAAGGACGTCCAGACCTCCCACATCCAGGTGATGCCCCAGTACTCGCAACCCAGGCCCCCCCGGCCGGGCGAGGAGCCGAAGGAGTTCATCCCCCGGATCATCGGCTACCGGGTCGATAACAGCGTGTCGATCCGCTCCCGCCAGATCGACAAACTCGGGGCGCTGCTGGACGCCGTCGTGGAAGGGGGGGCCAACCAGATCCACGGTATCTCTTTCCGGATCGACGACGACGACAAGCTGGAAGCCGAGGCCCGCAAGCGAGCGATGGCCGACGCGAAGGAGAAGGCCGCCCTGATCGCCGGAGAAGCCGGGCTGGTCGTCGGCCCGCCGATCCGGATCGTCGAGCAGAGCGGCCCGCAGCTGATGAGCGACTTCGCCCCCGCCCCCCGCATGAGGGCGATGGCCGCCGCGGCCCCAATGCCGGTCGCCGCCGGCGAACAGGACGTTACCGTCTCGATCTCGGTGATCTACGAGCTGAAGGTGCCGTGATGTGATGTGATGGGATGGGATTGGAGACCTTCGGGCGCCCCTTTCGGCGGGGTCATGAGGCCCGCGTCGAACGGAGAACGGAAAGCCGGAGCGAAATCGGGGACTGGCTCGGAACGCAGTGACGTGCCTGTCCCTGCTTGGGACCGATGCTGCGTCCGGAGGTCTGCGTCATGCGACTGATCCAGGGGTTATTAGCTGTTAGCATGCTAATCCTTGGGCCAGCAATTTTTTACCTCGGTTTATTTTACAGTTTACGTGACGATTACTTGGTCAGCCGAAAGCTCGATCCATTCCTTCAATTACTGGCAAATGCAAGTATTTTGATAGGTCCTGCTGTGCTGGGTACCGGACTTATATGGCTTGCAACAGTTGCGGCCTCCAATTACCGGAGCCGGAACTGATATGAAAGTTCCAATTTGGGCGCCACGGGTCGAGACGAGCCGTGGCACCCGGAAACTTCATTGAACCAACATAAGAACACATCCCCCCTTAACAAGGGGGGATGCAGGGGGGTTCCTCGGTGCAATGCCTTCGCCCCATCCACCCCCTGTGGTCCCCCTTGGCAAGGGGGACGGATGGGTTCCGGAGACCTTCGGTCGGCGGATTCGGCGCGGGCCGGGCTCCCGCGCCGAATAAAAATCAAAGCGTGACATTCAAAATATTATCATTTGATCTCGCGGAGCCGGACCTCGCGGAACTCGGTCTGGCCGCCGTGGCTCTGGAGGCAAACATAGCCCTTGAGGGGCTTGCCCTTGATCTCGGGGATGGTGCTCTGGTCGACGTCGTGGATCAGCTTGCCGTTCATCGTCACCTTGATCCTGGGGCCGACGCACTCGACATCCAGGGTGTTCCACTCCAGCGGCGGCTTGATGGCGTTCTCCCTGGGGGCGACGTAGCGGTAGAGCGAGCCGCTGCTCTTGGGATTGGCGGCCGTGCCGGAGTCGTCGAAGAGCTGGATCTCGTAGCTGTAGATCGATGGCCGGGTGGCCCGGGAGCGGTCCTTGGTGGTGGCGTCGTAGACCCCGGTGCGGATCCCGATGCCGCTGTTCGACTTCGGCTTCAACATGCGGAACTCGACGTGGAAGGAGAAGTCCGAGACTTCCTTGTCGTACCGCAGGAAGCACATGGCGCCGGCGTCGTTGCAGACGAGCATGCCGTTCTCCACCGACCAGGTGGGGAGCATCTTGCCGTCGACCGTGCGCTCGGTCCGCCCCTCGGCGATCCAGCCGTCGAGGTTCTTGCCGTTGAAGATGGCGGGAGCCTCCTCGGCCGAAGCGGCCGAGGAGAGCCCGAGCAGGGTGAAGGCGAGGCAAGCCGGGAGCGAGAACTTGTTCAGCATCGAATCATCTCCTCGAAGGATGGCCTGTCTCAGCCGAGGGCCATGGTCACGGTCTTCAGCTCGGTGTAGTTGTCCAGCGCCTTCTCCCCCAACTCTCGGCCGAGGCCGCTGGTCTTGAAGCCGCCGAACGGGGCCGCGGCATCGAAGACGTCGTAGCAGTTGATCCAGACGGTGCCGGCCCGGACCTGATCGGCGATGGAGTGGGCCTTCTTGACGTCCTGGGTCCAGACGGCGGCGGCGAGTCCGTAGTCGGTCGAGTTCGCCCGCTTGACCACCTCGTCGATGTCCTTGAACCGGAGGACCTGCATGACCGGCCCGAAGATCTCGTCGGTGGCGATGGCCATCTCGTCCTTCACGTCGGCGAAGACGGTCGGCTTGATGAAGTAGCCTTTGTCGCCGTGGCGCTGGCCGCCGGTCATGCAGCGGGCCCCCTGTTCCTTCCCCTTGTCGATATAGGAGAGGATCTTCTTGAACTGGGCCTCGTCGACCTGCGGGCCCTGCTCGGTCTCGGGGTCGAAGGGGTCGCCGACCTTGCGGGTCTTCGTCCTGGCCGCGAGCTTCTCGACCATCTCGTCGTAGATCGAGTCCTGGACCAGCAACCGGCTGCCGGCGCAGCAGCATTGGCCCTGGTTGAGGAACAGCCCCAGCATGGCCCCGTCGATGGCGGCGTCGATGTCGGCGTCGGCGAAGACGATGTTCGGGCTCTTGCCGCCGAGTTCGAGGGTCACGCGCTTGAGGGTATTGGCCGCATTCTTCATGATGAGCTGGCCGGTGCGGGTCTCGCCGGTGAAGGCGATCTTATCGACCCCGCGATGGGCCACGAGGGCGGCACCGGCGGTTTCGCCGAAGCCGGGGACGATGTTGATCACCCCTTCGGGATAGCCCGCCTCCAGGGCCAGCTCGCCGAGCCGCAG
>CALKTZ010001233.1 GCA_937997355.1 uncultured Planctomycetales bacterium
GCCGGTCATCGGCCATCACCCCAAGAAGGGGACCGAGATCGCCCGCAAGCCCGACCCCGACGAATCGTTCTGCGGCCTCGTGTTCAAGATCACCAACGACGCCCACGGCGACCTCTCGTTCGTGCGGATCTATTCGGGGACCCTCAAATCGGGGACCCGCGCCTACAACCCCGGCAAGGATAAGAAGGAAGTCTGCTCCCGGCTCTATCACATCCGGGCCGATGACCGAGAGCAGATCACCGAATCCCGCGCGGGGGACATCGTCGGCATCGTCGGGCTCAAGGACTCCGTCACCGGCGACACCCTCTGCGACGCCGCCCACCCGATCCTGCTCGAACAGATCGAGTTCCCCGAGACGGTCATCAGCATGTCGATCGAGCCCGTCAGCTCGGCCGATCGGGGCAAGCTCGCCAACACCCTGAACTCGCTGGCCCGCGAAGACCCCACCTTCAGCTTCAAGGTCAACGAGGAGACCGGCCAGACCATCATCTCCGGGATGGGCGAACTCCACCTGGAGATCCTCAAGAACCGGATGATCCGCGACTACAACCTGAAAGTCCACGTCGGCCGCCCCCGCGTGAGCTATCGCGAGACCATCAAGAAGGCCGTCAAGCGGATCGAGGGGACCTGCATCCGCCAGACCGGCGGCACCGGCCTCTACGCCAAGGTGACCATCGACCTCGAACCCGAGGTTCAGCCCAAGGGGGCCCCCACGGTCCATTTTGTCAACAAGCTCAAGGGGGGCGTGATCCCCGCCGAGTTCCTCGGGCCGATCGAGGCCGGTCTCCGCGAGGAGGCCAAGTCCGGGGGGATCACCGGCTACCCCCTGGTGGACCTCAAGGTCACCCTGGTCGACGCAGACTATCACGATGTCGACTCCAACGAGATGGCCTATCGCTTCGCCGCCTCCGACGCCATGCGCAAGGCGGCGCAAGAAGCGGGGGCCGTGCTGCTGGAGCCGATCATGCGGCTCGAAGTGGTGACACCCGATGACTACCTGGGGAACATCACGGCCAACCTCGTCAGCCGCCGGGCCTTGATCGACAAGACCAGCACCCGAGGGAAGCTGATGGTCATCGAGGCCCACGCGCCGCTCTCCGAGATGTTCGGCTACTCCACGGCCGTGCGGAGCCTGAGCCAGGGGCGGGCCAGCTACAGCATGGAACCCCACGAATATGCCGCCGCCCCCGAAAGCCTGCTCGAATCGATCGTGGGACGATGAAAAACGCCCGGCCGGAGCGGAAAAAGGGACCGGCTCGAAGCGAAGCGCCGGGCTCGTCCCCCTTTATCGTGGAACATGCAAAGGGCAGAGATCCGGGAAAACCACTCGACGAGGCCATCACGGGGCAACTTTAATCAAATTTTCGGCCATTTTCGCGAGAAAATCGGGCACTCCACCGTTGACGCTCCGGGATCGCCTGGCTACACTTGTCCTTTCCTGCGAGAAGTGCGAGGTTTGTGGTGAGGACGGTCTCACTTCGTCCGCGATGGCAGGTTTCGGGATTTTCGGAAGGACTACAGATCGGTGGCGGGGATTAGCAACGATCGCATCCGCATCCGGATGGAAGCTTACGACCATACCATCCTGGATCAATCAGCCAAGGATATTGTCGACACCGCCAAGCGCACTGAGGCGATCGTCCACGGACCGATTCCATTGCCGACGCGGATTGAGCGATACACGGTTCTGCGAAGCCCGCACATCGACAAGAAGTCGCGGGAACAGTTCGAGATCCGGACTCACAAGCGGCTGATCGACATCGTTCAGCCGACCAACAAGACCATCGACGCCCTCAATAAGCTGAGCCTACCGGCGGGCGTGGACATCAAGATCAAGGCCTCCCCCGCGGGTGCCTGATCGGGCTTTTCGTCGATTTTCAAGCGGCGGCCGACCGGTTGCCGCTTGCATTCGACATGCCGGCTCGGCTATGCTTGTTCGAAGGTTTCCTGGACCTTCCGTAATCGAATCGACCTGATTCGAGTTCGGATGATTTGTCCGGTCGCGTCGGATGCCTCAATCGGTGTGGCCCCCAATTTTGGCCGGGTCCCCGGGCGACAGCTCCGACGCCAGGTTCGCCGTAACACCTGGCGGCGAACCTCTGCGAGACCTTCCTGGTTTTTCCAGGTTCTAAGAGATTATGTTCCTCGGTTGCCGCGATCGCATCGGTCGCGGCTGCGGCGACGATGTCGCCGAAGCCGCAGGTTTCATCGAGAGAGACGACGGAGCTTGACAATGCGTGTCGGACTGCTGGGGCGCAAGGTCGGCATGACCCAGATCTTCGAGCCGAATGGGACGGCCGTGCCGGTCACCATCCTCGAATGCGGCCCGTGCACGGTGCTTCTCGTCCGGACGTCCGAGCGCGACGGCTATTCCGCCATCCAACTCGGGTTCGACGACAAGAAGCGGAAGAATGCCACGGCCGCCGATCGCGGGCATGCCAAGAAAGTGAACGCCGAGCCGAAGCGTTTCATCCGCGAGATCCGCCAGGAAGACGCGGTGGATACGGCCGAGGGGAGCACCCTGACGGTCGAGGCATTCAACGGGATCACTCATGTCGACGTCGTCGGCACGAGCAAGGGACGCGGCTTCGCGGGCGTCATGAAGCGGCACGGGTTCCGCGGCTTGCGGGCCTCGCACGGCGTCAAGCGGATGCACCGCCACCCCGGCTCGTCGGGACCCAGCGCCGACCCGTCGCGGACCCAGAAGGGGATCCGCAAGCCGGGGCAATTCGGCAACGCCCGCGTGACGGTCCGCAACCTGAAGGTCGTCCGGATCGACCCGACCAATAATCTCCTCCTGGTCGAAGGGGCCGTCCCCGGACCCGCCGGGGGCTACCTGACCATTCGCCAGACAAACAAGGTTTAAAAGGATTCACTGCGGAGCCCCCTCGAAGCCCGGAATCGAGTCCTTTTCTCTCAAACCGCGCTTCCAAACGCTTCGACGGTCTTTCGACTCGGAACCAGAATCATGTTGAGCATTCCGGTCTATAACACCTCGGGAGAGCGCATCGGCGAGGAATCGGTCGACCCGGCCGATTTCGGCGGCGAGATCAATAAGCAGCTCCTCCACGACGTCGTCCTGATGCACCTCGCCGCCAAGCGAGTCGGGACGGTCAACACCCGAGGCCGCGCCGACGTGGCCGGCTCGGGCAAGAAGCTGTTCCGGCAGAAAGGGACCGGCAACGCCCGAGCGGGCTCCAAGCGGACCAACAAGCGAAAAGGCGGCGGCGTCGCCTTCGCCCGAAGGAATCGCGACTACCGCTACTCCATCCCCAAGAAGGCGGTCCGCGCCGCCATCCGGATGGCGATCCTCTCCAAGTTCCAGGACAACCAGGCGATCATCGTCGAAGGGTTCAACCTCAACGAGCCCAAGACGCAGGTCGTCGCCAAGGCCCTCCGCGCGATCCGCCGCCCCGATCTCCAGGAACACGAGGCCGCGGAAGCCGTGGGCGAGACCAAGGCCCAGGGGCTCCGCCGCACGCTCGACAGCCGATCGATCCTGTTCGGCCTCGCCGGCCAGGACCCGGTCTTCTACCGCAGCGCCCGGAACATCGACGGCGTCCAGGTGGCCCCGGTCGCGGAATTCAACACGTACGACGTCTTGAAGCAACGCTACCTGATCCTCACCCGGGATTCCCTCAACATCCTCAAAGAGCGGGGCAAGGGCTCTGCCAACGGCCAAGGCGGCCCGAAGACGGAGAGCTAAACCACCATGGTTACCCTGCGACGCCCCCCCAAGTACACCCGATCCGGACCGGCCCTCGAACCCTACCAGGTCGTGATCCGTCCGCTCATCACCGAGAAGGCCACCCACCTCTCGGAACGACACAACGCCTACACGTTCGAGGTCAACCCCCTCGCCACCAAGACCGAGATCAAGGAGTCGATCGAGACCCTGTTCAACGTCAAGGTCGACAATGTCCGGACCCAGAACCGTCGCGGCAAGCCCCGCCGTTACCGGCTGCGAATCGGCCGGATGCGCAACTGGAAGAAGGCAATCGTCTCGCTCCACGATGATTACCGAATCGACTTCTATTGATCCGAGAGACGGCCTGCCGCAACGAGATCCCGTTCCCTATGCCACCGTGCCGACCGGGCACTCCACGAAGGATGATTCGCGATGGGTATTCGCTATTACAAACCGACCAGCCCGGGACGCCGGAACGCGTCGGTCAGCGATTTCTCCGAACTGACCGACAAGAACAAGAAGCCGGAAAAGTCGCTCACCGAGCCCCTGCGTCGCTCGGGGGGGCGGAATAACCAGGGGGTGATCACCGCCCGTCATCGCGGCGGCGGCCACAAGCGGAAGTATCGGATCATCGACTGGAAGCGGAACGATCGCGACGGCCAGGTCGCGACCGTCACCCACATCGAATACGACCCGAATCGCTCGGCCCGAATCGCCCTGATCCAGTTCGAAGACGGGATCAAGCGATACATCATCGCCCCCGAGGGGCTCAAGGCCGGGATGGTCGTCAACAGTGGCGCCGAGGCCGAGCCCAAGCTCGGCAACTGCCTCCCGCTCGCCAAGATCCCCACCGGGATGAACGTCCACAATATCGAGATGCAGCCGAATGGCGGCGCGAAGCTTTGCCGCTCCGCCGGCGTCGGGGCCGTCCTCACCGCCCGCGAATCCGACTGGGCCCAGATCACCCTCCCCTCCGGCGAAGTCCGCCGCATCCCGTCGACCTGCCGGGCAACGATCGGCATGGTCGGCAACTCCGATCACATGAACATCCACCTCGGCAAGGCGGGGCGATCCCGCTGGCTGGGCCGCCGCCCCCACGTCCGGGGCGTCGCCATGAACCCGGTCGATCACCCGATGGGTGGTGGTGAAGGACGGACCTCCGGCGGCCGGAACCCGTGCTCGCCGACCGGGAAGCTGGCCAAGGGGGGCAAGACCCGCCAGCGACGCAAGCCTTCGAACAAGGCCATCATCCGGCGTCGCCGCAGCGTCCGCTATGGTCAGCTCAAGATCTGATTTCACCGCAATCCACCAACTTTTCGTCAACGCCGTATCATCGATTCTTGCCGCTTGGGTCTGGTGTTTTAAGAACCATCCGGCAACTTGGACACGAAAACAAGACCTTCGGTTCGGGACCATCAGGCTATGGGACGCTCGCTCAAAAAAGGCCCTTACGTCGTCGAGAGATTGCTCGAGAAGGCGTACAAAGTCGAAACGACCGGCAATCGTGACCCGATCAAGACCTGGGCACGGGCCTGCACGATCGTGCCCGAATTCGTGGGCAAGAACTTCGCCGTCCACAACGGCAAGACCTTCGTAAAGCTCTACGTGACCGAGGACATGGTCGGCCACAAGCTCGGCGAGTTCGCCCCCACCCGCACCTTCCGCGGCCACGGCGGCAAGTCGACCAAGGGCGCCAAGAAGTAAGAGTCATCCCGAGCCGGTTGTCGTTTCGCCCGAGCCGTCGGCTCACGGCCGGACCCGCAAGCAACCGTCGCCAAGCCTGAGTTGTTGTTCTTATCTTTGACGATCCTGGCCTCCGGGCCGATCAACCCGAGAATTCCGTCATCGATCGGCCCAGAACGACCGCCGATCACCGCGAGAGACCCCGGCCATGAGCATCGATATCACCCCGGATTACAAGGCCACGCATCGCTTCGCACGAATCTCGGTGCGCAAGGTCCGGCCTCTCCTGGACCTCGTCCGGGGCAAGTACGCCGACGATGCACTCGACATCCTGAAGTACATGCCGCACCGGGGCGCCCGGATGGTGGAGCAGGTGCTCAAGAGCGCCATGGCCAACGCCGAGGATCGGGGGGTCCGCAACGTGGGCAACCTGGTCGTCACCGACGCCCGAGGGGACGGCGGCCCGATGGTCAAGCGGCTGATGCCCCGATCCCGCGGCATGTCCTATCTGATCCGCCGTCGATCGTCGCACATTTCGATCGGCCTCTCCGATCTCGCCAACTGGACCCCCGAGACCGTCACGGGCCGGGATTCGGCTGAAGGTTGATCATCGTCGGAATCCGCCGCCGGTTCGACCGCATTCGACCAAACTTTTTGAGGACGACCTGTATGAAGACGATCACCACGGCCACGGTTAAGGGGCGCTGATCCATGGGCCAAAAGATTCGACCGACCGGCTTTCGCGTGGGGATCATGGAAGACTGGCGGAGCCGCTGGTACGCTTCCAAGCACGAATTCAGCGACCTGCTCGTCGAAGATTTCAAGATCCGCAAGTTCATCAAGAAGAAATACGGCTTCGCCGGCATCCCGAAGATCGAGATCGAACGGACCCGGGACGCCGTGACGGTCCTGCTCTCGACCGCCCGCCCGGGCGTGATCATCGGCCGCAAGGGGGCCGAGGTCGAGAAGCTCCAGGAAGAACTCCAGAACCTGACGGGACGGCGCATCGAGATCAAGATCGTCGAGGTCGCCCGCCCCGAGATCGACGCCCAGCTCATCAGCGAGGACATCGCCGAGCAGCTGCAGAAGCGATCGAGCTTCCGCCGGACCATGAAGCGCTCCCTCGAACAGACGATGGACGCCGGCGCCAAGGGCGTCAAGATTCAGCTCTCCGGCCGGCTGGGCGGGGCCGAAATGTCCCGGACCGAGGCCGCCAATTCGGGCTCGGTCCCCCTGAGCACTCTGCGGGCCAAGATCGATTACGGCTTCACCGAAGCCAGGACCGCGCAAGGTCACATCGGGATCAAAGTGTGGGTCAACCAAGGCGATTATTTGAAGATGGAGTCCAGCGATGGCCCTGATGCCCAAGCGGGTCAAGTACCGAAAAAGTCAAAGAGGCCGCGTAAAAGGTAATGCCACCCGCGGCAATTACGTCTCGTTCGGCGAGTTCGGGATCCAGGCCCTTGAACCGGGCTGGATCACCGCCCAGACGATCGAGGCGGGCCGCGTGGTCGCCAGCCAGTCGGTGAAGGGGAACGGCAAGCTATATATCCGAATCTTCCCCCAGAAGAGCGTCACCGCCATCCCCGCGGAAACCCGAATGGGCAAGGGGAAGGGTGAAATCGAGTTCTGGGCCGCCGTCGTGAAGCCCGGTACGATTCTCTACGAAATCGCCGGCCTGACCGAAGAGGCCGCTCGCGAAGCCTTCGCCCGGGTCGCCCACAAGCTTCCCATCAAGTGTCGATTCGTCGTTCGTCGGCCGGTTTGATCTCCGGCGCTCCGCCCGGGCCTTTTTCAAGAAGGTCCGGACGGGGTCGATCTTTCAATCAGTCAACGGCCGATGGCCGAGTTCCGTGGATCAGTCCGGAGTCCGCTTCGATGTCCAAGCCCGCCGAACTTCGAGAACAGTCAGACGATCAGCTTGAGGTCACCCTCAAGGAAGTGCAGCAGAATTTGTTTCGGCTCCGGCTCCAGAGCGAGACCGAGCGTCTCGAAGCCCCCAGCGAAATCTTGAAAGCCAAGCGCGAGATCGCGCGAATCAAGACCATCCTCCGAGAACGCGAGATCGCCCGAGAGCGATCGGTCTCGTCCACCTCGGCCTGATCGGTTCGCCGGCCCCCGCGAGGGGCCATGCCATCCGTGACCATCCGCCGCGTGAATCCGGGATTTTCCCAATGTCTCCCCAGGAAATAGACGGTCAAGCCTGATGAGCCCAGCCAGCCCGAAAGCCGGCTCCGAAAAGGAGCTGAAACGAAACACCCGCAAGACCGAGATCGGTCGCGTGGCGACAGCCAAGATGAGCAAGACGCGTCGCGTCGAGGTCGAACGCCTCGTCCCGCACCCGAAGTACGGGAAGTTGCAGCGATTCCGGACCATCTGCTACGTCCACGACGAAGCCAACGAGTCGCTCCCTGGGGATATCGTCGAGATCATGGAAACCCGGCCCCTGTCCAAGCTCAAGCGATGGCGCCTCGTGCGGGTGGTCCGTCCGGGAGCCCAGAAGGCCCTCGAACAGGCCGAAGCCGCCGCGAACGCGGCCAAGAGCTGAACCGACCAAATTGACCCGCGGGATCGGCCCGGGAATGGCCTTCCCCGCTTGTTGGACCCGTCTACCGACCCCCTTACGATTGCCCACGACGCAACACCGAAGCGCCGAAGCCAGCGAGTTGAGTAAAGGTACCGTCCCATGATCCAGATGCAGACTCGGCTCGACGTAGCCGACAACACAGGCGCCAAGGAAGTGATGTGCATCAAGGTCCTCGGCGGCAGCGCCTCGCGATACAAGCGGCGAGCCGCCTACATCGGGGACACGATCATCGCCAGCGTCAAGAAGGCCTCCGCCGGGGGGGACGTCAAGGCGGGCGACGTCGTCCGTTGCGTGGTCGTCCGGACCCGCAACCAGATCCGACGGACCGATGGCTCCTACGTCAAGTTTGACCGGAACGCCGTCGTCCTGATCGACAACGAGAAGAACCCCCGCGGGACGCGTATCTTCGGCGCGATCGCCCGGGAACTGCGAGACCGCCAGTTCATGAAAATCATCAGCCTGGCCTCCGAGGTCGTCTGACCTCGAAGCGGCCGACCGTCCCTCGATTCTTTTGACTTGATCCGACTGACCCGACTTGAACGATCCGAGCGAGCCATGCACATTCGGAAAGACGACCTGGTGGTGGTGATCACCGGTGATGACAAAGGGACCGAGCCCCGCAAGGTGCTCCGCGTCCTCCCCGAAAAGAACAAGATCCTCGTCGAAGGGGTCAATCGGGTCTACAAGCATATGAAGCCGAGCCAGAAGAACCCGCAAGGGGGCCGGCTCTCCAAGGAAATGCCGATCAGCGTTTCCAATGTCTTGCTCTACAACCCGGCCCTCAAGCGAGGGGTCCGCGTCGGTTTCCGCTACAACGACAACGGCCAGAAAGAGCGCTACTGCAAGATCAGCGGCGCCTCGCTCGGCACGGTCGGCGGCATCAAGCCCCGGCGCATCGTGAAGAAATGACCTCGGCCCGTGTGACAAGAATCTCGGCCCCACGGGGAGGCCGACGACGAACGAACGACTCCCCGAGACCCGCTTGAAGGTGAAGGACGTCGGGAATGGCTCGCCTCCTGGATCAGTACAAGAACGACATCGCGAAGTCGATGGCCGCCAAGTTCAATCACAATAACCCGATGGCGATCCCCAAGCTCGAGAAGATCGTCATCAACATGGGTGTCGGCCGCGCCACGCAAGACAAGGCGGTCCTGGAATCGGCGGCCGAGAGCCTGACCAAGATCAGCGGCCAGAAGCCGCTGATCACGAAGGCGAGGACCTCCGTCGCCGGCTTCAAGCTCCGCGAGGGGAACCAGATCGGCTGCAAGGTGACCCTGCGGGGGACCCGGATGTACGAGTTCCTCGACCGCCTGATCTCGATCGCCTTGCCCCGTATCCGAGACTTTCGCGGCATCAACCCCAACAGCTTCGACGGCCACGGCAACTTCAGCCTGGGCCTCGCCGAGCAGGTGGTCTTCGCCGAGATCGACGCCGACCGGATCCATCACACGCACGGCATGGACATCACGATCGTGACCTCCGCCACGAACGACGACCAGGCCCGCGAGCTGCTCAAGCAATTCGGCGTCCCGTTCCGTCAACCGAACGCCAAGGGGGGGCCGGGGGGTCGCTGATCCCTTCCGACCGCTCCGGAATCCGGCCCGAACAAACCGTGCGTGCCCGTTGATCCGAATCAGCCTCCGTTTTTTTGATTATCCTACTCCTCGATACCCGGTGCGTGGGTGGTGAACCGCCAATGTCGACCAAGGCCCAGATGATCAAGTCGCAGACGCCCCGCAAGTTTGACGTGCAGCACCGTAATCGCTGCAAACTTTGCGGCCGGCCTCGCGCCTTCCTTCGGAAGTTCGGCATCTGCCGGATCTGCTTCCGCAACCTGGCGAGCCGGGGGCTGATCCCCGGCGTCAAAAAAGCGAGCTGGTAAGATTTCCGTCGCTCCGCATTGACCAAGTTTTCGAATCGATGCCGGCATGGGCCGGCCTCCAGATCAACACCGCGTGAGGCGGGTGACTTCCACCAGCCTCAATTCGTTGCCACGCAGGCCTCAGTATTCGACCGTTCCGCCGCCGCGCCGACGAGATCGATCCCCGCGACCCGTGCTTTCAAATGCCGCGAACGATCGCGGCGGCCATCGCCGAGGGATCTCGCACACGTTACCCGCGACGGCTTGAGGAAGGCCTTGACGCCATGATGACAGACCCGATTGCCGATATGCTGACCCGAATCCGGAATTCCGTTCGGATCGAGCGCACGATCCTGGATATGCCCACCTCCAACATCCGGCGAGGGATCGCCCAGGTGTTGAAGGACGAGGGGTTCATCTGGGATTTCGAGGAAATCGAGACCGTGCCCGCCCGGACGCTCCGGCTGCACCTGAAATACGGCCCCAACGGCGAGCGATTGATCAATCGGATCGACCGCGTGAGCAAGCCCGGAAAGCGGGTCTACAGCGGCTACCGAGAGCTTCGCCCCGTCCTGGGGGGCATGGGGATCAAGATCCTCAGCACGCCCCTCGGCATCGTGAGCGACCGCAAGGCCCGGACCGAGAAGACCGGCGGCGAGGTCCTCGCCCTGGTCTATTGATCGAGGGCGCGGCCGCATCCGTCGGCGAAGGCTCCCGAAGGCCGCGGACGCCGGCCAGCCCCGAAGAGATCGGCCGGATGCCGTCAGCGAATCAAATACCGGCCGGGCCCGCCGAATTGGCCCCACCAGCGAACATCATTGGCAAGAATCACACGCGGAGGATGAGGGAATTATGTCGCGAATCGGACGCAAACCGGTCTCGGTGCCTGCCACCGTGAAGGTGTCGATCGCCGACTCGACGATTCAGGTCGAAGGCCCGAAGGGGAAGCTCAGCTACACGCACCGCCCCGAAATCGGCGTCACCTTCGACGAATCCACGAAGCAGATCAACGTCGCCAGGCAGGATGACGAGCGGCAGAACCGGGCCCTGCACGGGCTGACCCGTAGCCTGATCTTCAACATGGTCGAAGGTGTGACCAACGGCTACACCAAGAAGCTGGAAATCGTCGGCGTCGGCTACCAGGCCCAGCTCAAGGGGGGGAACAACCTCGCCCTCCAGGTGGGCTATGCCAACCAGGTGCTGCTGCAACCCCCGACGGGCGTGACGGTCGTGGTCCCCGACCCGACCCACATCACCATCAGCGGCGCGGACAAGCAGGCGGTCGGCCAGTTCGCCGCGATCGTCCGGAAGGTCCGCCCCCCCGAGCCCTACAAGGGGAAGGGGATTCGTTATGAAGGCGAAGCGGTCCGCCGCAAGGCCGGCAAGGCGTTCGGATCGAAGTAATCCCATGTTTTTGGGAACGCGGCTCCTCCCCCCGGTGTGAGGAGGGGCGCTCCCCGACGCCGCCCCGGGCGGGGCCGTCGCCATCCGATCAGGTCAGCACGTGAAGAGATGAGGTCCGTCCCGTGAGCAGCAGCAATCAAACAGCCGTCATCAAGCAACGCCGGGTCCGGCGTCAGCTCCGGGTGCGTAAGCGACTGTTCGGCACCCCCGAACGCCCACGCCTCGCCATTTTCCGAAGCTCGAAGCACATCTACGCCCAGGTGATCAACGACGAAAGCGGCACGACGTTGGCCTCGGCGGGGACCCTCGATCCGGCCATCCGGGGCGAGATGAAATACGGCGGGAACAAGGCGGCCGCCGCGGCCGTCGGCCGGCTCGTCGCCGAGCGCGCCAAGCAGGCGGGTATTGACAAAATCTGCTTCGACCGTCGAAGCTACAAGTATCATGGTCGCGTTGCCGCCCTGGCCGACGCCGCTCGCGAAGCGGGCTTGCAGTTCTAATCGAGTTCGACGAATCAAAGCCGATTCCGACAATCGCTCGGCCTGTCGCGGATTGTCGGAACCGGCGAGTTTCGGTTATTGTTTGCCTGAGTCGTCTGGACGGCGAGCCGTCCATCACTGATTTTCTTGATCAACGAGTCGATGGGGCGTTTCACCGTCCCGGGGAATTCGCCTTCCGCTTGAGGAGTTCGTTCGTGGCGAGCGACACACGAGATCGTGACCGTGGTGACCGCGGGGAGTGGAGCGAGAGCGTCGTCTCCATCCGCCGTTGTGCGGCGGTGGTCAAGGGCGGCCGTCGCTTCAGTTTCAACGCGCTGGTGGTCGTCGGCAACGGCCGGGGCCAGGTGAGTTGGGGCTATGGCAGGGCCAATGAAGTTCCCCCCGCCGTGGAGAAGGGGGTCAAGGACGCCCACAAGCAGATGAAGCGTGTGCTGCTCAAGGGGACGACCATCCCGCACATGATCGTCGGCCGCTATGGGGCCTCCAAGGTGATCCTCATGCCGGCCAGCCCGGGCACCGGCGTGATCGCCGGGGGCGCCGTCCGATCGGTCGTCCAGGCGGTCGGCATCAAGGACATCCTCACCAAGAGCTTCGGCTCGAATAACAAGCTCAACCTGGTGAAGGCCACCATCGACGGCCTCACCAAGTTGCGGACCAAGGAAGACATCGCCCGCCTTCGCGGAGTTTCTCTGTAATGCAATTGCACGACGTCCATCAAGGGATTCAAAAGCGCAAGAAGCGCAAGCGCGTCGGCCGAGGCATCGGCTCGGGCCACGGC
>CALKTZ010001234.1 GCA_937997355.1 uncultured Planctomycetales bacterium
CGCCCATGTTGAGTCGGAAAAAACAACAAAATGGGTCCAGGCGTTGTCTCCGGTGAATCTTTTTCGCGGATTGGGTGTCTAAGGGGCGGCGTGTTGCGGAAACACAACGCGTCGTCGGCGATGCCCGCTGTCCGACCAATTGTTATCGGGGTGATGCGAGAACCGGGCAGGAATTCGATTCCCTGAGCCGTTCAGCAGGATTTTGAATTGAATCCCTGGGGAGTACCAGGATGGGCAAGGCGTATCAACATCCCGCGCTCAAGCAACTCCGAGACCAACAGACGAGGTATACCCCGAAGGAGAAGCGACTCGAACAGATCGAACGCGCCGAGAAGCTGCTCGGAGAAATCGAGGCGTCCAAATGTTATCCCTATGAATATTTATGTTTTCGTATCACCGGATTTCGCCCCGAGGGGATGCCGGCGCTGATCCTGGATGGCGGGGACGTCCGGCACGATCTTCGCTTGTTCGTAGAGGACCTCTCCGCGACGGTCCGGCAGACGGTGGAGCAGGTCTCCGAGCCGGTCCTGACCGTGGAGGAAGTGAGCCGGCGGTTCAACATCTCGTCCCGGACGGTGGGACGTTGGCGCCGTCAGGGGCTGGTGGCCCGGCGATTCATCATCGGCGGGCGGGCCAAGGTGGGATTCTTGGAGTCGAGCCTCGCCAAATTCGTCGAGGCTCATCGTGAACAGGTGGAACGAGGCTCCCGGTTCCGGCAAGTCACGGACGAGGAGCGGGATGAAATCATCCGACGCGCCCGTCGTCTAGCCCAGGTCGGCCAAGGTCAATTTGGCCTGATCGAAATTGCCCGGAGGATCGCACGGAAAATGGAACGCTCGACAGAAACCATTCGCTTGACGCTGCACCAATACGACCGCGAGCACCCCGACCGGGCGATCTTCCCCGCCTCCTCGGCCCCGCTGGACGAAGAGGCCAAGTCGCAAATCTACCGACGGTCGCGGATGGGGGTCTCCGCCGAGGCGCTCGCCGGCCAGTACGGCCGCACCCGTTCGAGCATCTATCGGATCATCAACGAGATGCGGGCGAAGCGGATCTTGAGCATCAAGCTCGAGTACATCGCGCACCCCAGCTTCGACGAGACCAAGGCGCGCAAGGAGATCCTCGCGCCGATGCCGCCGCCGGCCGACGGCAAGGCCCCCCGGCGTCCCAAGGCGCCCAAGGGTTTGCCCCCGTACCTGGCCAGCCTCTACGAAGTTCCCCTGCTGGACCGCGAGCAGGAGATGCACCTGTTCCGCCAGATGAATTACCTGAAGCACCAGGCGAACAAGCTCCGCGAGAAGCTCGATCCCGCCAAGGCCAAGACGACCGAGCTGGACGAGATCGAACGTCTCCAGGAGGAGGCGCTTGGGGTCAAGAACCAGATCATCCGATCGAATCTGCGGCTCGTCGTGTCGATCGCCAAGCGGCACGTGGGGCCCACGAACAACTTCTTCGAGCTGGTCTCCGACGGCAACATGAGCCTCATCCGCGCCGTCGAGAAGTTCGACTACGCCCGCGGCAACAAGTTCAGCACCTACGCCTCCTGGGCGATCATGAAGAACTACGCCCGGACCATCCCGGAGGAGAACTATCGCCGCGACCGGTTCGTCACCGGCCACGAGGAGATGTACGAGGCCGCCGCCGACAACCGGGCCGACGAGCACGAATACGAGAGCGCCCTCAAGCGGATGCAGGCCGCCGTGAAGGGGATGCTCGGACGCCTCGATGAGCGGGAGCGGAAGATCATCATCAGCCGGTTCGGCCTCGAAGGGACCAGCGAGCAGACCCTCGAACAGCTCGGCCGCGAGCTCGGAATCACCAAGGAACGCGTCCGCCAGATCGAGTCGCGCGCCCAGGACAAGCTCCGCAAGATCGCGGGCGAGCAGAAGCTGGATCTGCCGATGCTTTGAGAAAATTCGGGTCCGGAAAATGAACGCGAATCCGGGAGGCCGACTCGTTCGGCCTCCCGGATTTCGCGTTTCGAAGGCGGGCTTGATGTATCCGGCCGCTCACTTCTGTGCGGCGCGGTCCTTCAATTCCTTGAAGGCCGGTGCGTCGACGAATTCCCAGTTCCCTCCTTGATTCCAGGGACCTCGCTGGTCCTTTCCCGCATCGCCGTTGCCGGTGGAATCGTTGAAGAACTGATCGACGAGCCCCGGCGTGGGGGGGATCTTGCCGATCTCGAAGGGGTCCTTGCCCATGCTCTCAAGCGCGGCCGAGAATGCCTTCATGTGGGTGATCTCGCGGGTCATCAGGAACTGGAGGGCGTCCCGGGTCCCCGCGTCGTCGGTGAAGTTGATGAGCCGCTCGTAGACGATCTTGGCGCGGGCCTCGGCGGCGATGTTGCTCCGCAGGTCGACGTCCAGCTCCCCGGTGATCTTCAGATAGTCGGCCGTCCAGGGGTCCCCTTGCGAGTTGAACAGCCCCACGCCCCCTCCCCCGCAGATGGCGATCAGGGGATCGGCCTCGGCCGCCTCGCGCGATTTCCCGCACGGCTTCAGGTGCGCCCTCGCGAGCGTGCCGATGATCTCCAGATGGCTTAGCTCCTCCGTGCCGATGTCCATCAGCAGATCCTTGCGCGCGGGGTCCTCGCAGTTGAGCCCCTGGATCGAATACTGCATGGCCGCCGCCAGCTCGCCATTGGCCCCGCCGAACTGCTCCAGGAGCATGTTGCCGAACCTCGGGTCGGGCGCGTCGACGCGGACCGTGTACATCAGCTTTTTGACATGGTGATACATGCGAAACAAACTCCGTGATTTGATGGGCGGATCTTTTTCGTTTGCGAGCGAATCTGATCGCAAATACAGTGCCGTCGGGTGGATCGGTGCCCCGAGGTCGGCCGAATTACCTGGCGGAGATCCCCGAGGTCCAGGGATTTCCCACGCCGGTGGATGGGGGAAGTCGGCGACGCATTGCGGTAGAATCATCCCCCTGCGAAATGCAGCCCTCCGTTTCTCCTTCCGTGTCGATCCCCGCGAGGACTCACCGCAATGAGACGAACGACCTTCACGGCAACCCTGGCATCGTTGACGGTTTTCTCCCTGATCCCGCTCACGAGTTCCCGCGCCCTGGGGGCGGATCCCGGCGACGGCGCCAAGGCGGGGGCGGCGGCCGTCAACCTGGCCGCCGACGATTCGCTGGTGATCGGCGGCGGCATCGGGCCGGGGAAGGCGACCGGGCAGGAAGGGGAGCTGCGCGCGTCGGCCGTGGTGATCCAGGACCCGAAGGGGGCGCGCGTCGCGCTCATCGAGTGTGATGTGCTGATGGTCAACCGGGATATCCTCGACGATGCCGCCCGTCGGATCGAGAAGGCGACGGGGATTCCGTTCGACAATATCCTGATCAACGCCACCCACACGCACCACGCCCCCACCACGGTCACGGTCCACGGCTATACCCGGGAGGAAGCCTTCACCAAGCAGGTCGGCGACAAGGTGGTGGAGGCGGCCGTCGCGGCCAACAAGCGGCTCACCCCGGTCACGATGCTGTTCCGGCTCGGCGAGGAATCGTCGGTCGGGCAGAACAGCCGGCAGCTCCTCAAGAACGGCATGATCAACTGGACCGGCATCCTCACCGACGTCGTCCGTCCGACCGGCCCGTTCGACCCCGAGCTTCCCGTCTGGGCGTTCCGCAAGCCGGACGGCTCCTTCGAGGCGATCCTGTTCAATCACTCCACCCACACCATCGGCGCCGTCAAGCCGGGGACCCGTTCCCCCTCGTTCTACGGCCTGGCCGCCCAGGAGCTGGAGAAGGAGAAAGGGGGGACCGTCCTCTTCTTCGAAGGAGCCTCGGGCTCAACCCACAACCTCTCGTTGCAGGCCCCCGAGATGGTCGTCCGGATCAAGCAGGCAGTCGTCGACGCGCTCGGCAAGCTGACCCCGCACCCGATCGCCCGCGTGAAGGGGATTCGGAGCGAGTTCCCGGTGACGGTCCGCCACTTCGATGAGGCC
>CALKTZ010001235.1 GCA_937997355.1 uncultured Planctomycetales bacterium
ATGTGCGTTGTCACGATGAAGTTCACGCCCGTGGCGATCGACGAAAATCCCGCGATGAACACGCCGAGCGCTGCTGCGATGACGTGCGTATTGGAGAACATGGTGGAGAAAGGAGTATAGAAGGTCCAGCCGGTATCGAGCCCCCCCATCGCCAGGGCGGCGAGGAAGAACAACGCCCCGATCACGTAGAGGTAGAAGCTCCAGAGATTCAACCGGGGGAACGCGACATCCTTCGCCCCCAGCATGATCGGCAGCACGAAGTTCCCCAGCGCCGCCGGGATGCTCGGGATGATCACCAGGAAGACCATCACCGCGCCGTGGAGCGTGAAGAGCTGGTTGTAGGTGTCGGGATCGACGATCGTCCGGCCGGGTTTCCAGAGCTCGGTCCGCAGGAGGAGCGCGAAGATCCCGCCGACCAAAAAGAAGGTGAGGATCGAGAAGAGGTACATCACGCCGATCCGCTTGTGGTCGACGGTGAAGGCCCACGAGGCGAACCCGCGGGTAGTCGTCAGGTAGCTGACGGCGGGCGGCCGCGGGGAGCCCGCGACCGACGCTGAGTCATGCTCGGAAACAATCGTGGCCATGAGAGTGAACCCATCCGAAGGGGTTGAGCTGTTCCGTCCGATTTCGAGTCGCGGGTTATTTCAACGTTTTCAGGTATTCGATGATCGCGCCGATCTCCTTGTCGGAGAGCCGGCCCTGGTAGGTCGGCATGACCGGGTTGAAGCCGGCGTAGACCTTGGCCTGCGGCTCCAGGATCGATTCGCGGATGTAGTCCTCGTCAACCGTGATGCTCGCGCCGCCGGCAAGGCGGTGGGTCGACCCGAAATCCCCCTTGAAGGTGGGGCCGGTGCTCGGCTTGCCGTCGACCGTGTGGCACTGGGCGCACCCCCGGCTGACATAGAGCCGCTGGCCGGCCTCGACCGGGGAGGCGTTCAACTCGGCGGCGGCGATATCGGCCAGCCATTTGTCGAACTCCCCCTTCGGGTGGACGATCACCCTGGCGACCATCCCGGAATGCGACGTCCCGCAATACTCCGCGCAGAAGAGGTCGTGCTCGCCGGCCGACGTCGGTTCGAACCAGAGCCGCGTGTAACGCCCCGGCACCGTGTCCATCTTGATGCGGAAATCGGGGATGAACACGCTGTGGATCACGTCCTCGGAGGTCATCAGGAGCGTGGTGGGGACATTGGCCTCCACGTGCAGGTTCTCGTCGACGTGCCCGTTCGGGTAGGTGAAGAGCCATTTCCACTTCTGGCCGGTCACCTTGACTTCGTAGGAGTTCGACGGCTTCACCGTCATGTCGAGATAGCCGGCGAATCCGAAGTAGAAGATGGCCAGCGAGAGCAAGAGCGGGATCACGGTCCAGGTGATTTCGAGCGTGAGATTGTGGTGGGGCGCGTGCCCCGGGTCGAAGTCGGGGCGTCGGCGATACTTGTAGGCGAACCAGGTCATCGCCGAGACGATCCCGACGAAGCTGATCACCGAGATCCCCAGGATGAAGTTGAACAGCCAGTCGACGTCTCGGGCCGTGGTCGAGCCCTGGACGGGGAACCAGAGGGACGACGCCACCTCGGCCGACCAGACGAGCGGGAGGCGGCCGAGGCCGTCCGCGAAACCGAAATCCAAACCGATACCGGAACTGTTCATACCGCGGCCTCGTGCAAGAGTGGCTCGGCCTGACTCGGGGGAGCGGCTACGGCCTGATCGCGGATCCAGGACCTGACGAGGAACGCCAGGAACGCCGCGGCCGACAGGCCCGCCCCGAGCCTCATGAGTTTCATCGCCGCCGGGGCGTAGCGGCGGGTGGACGGATCGTAGTGGAAGCAATACATCAGGATCTGGTCGAGCGCCGAGGTCGCGGCGGTCTTCCCCTCGCCGGCGCCTTGCAAGGCCTGCTTGAGCGCCGCCGATTCATAACGGATGCCGTAGAGATAGCTCGAGACCCGGCCTTCCGGCGAGCAGATGACGAGCGCCGCCGAGTGGGCATACTCGTCCCGCGACGGGACGTAGCGATAGCCGAAGCCGGCGGCGTCGGCCACGGCTCGGATGTCGGCTTCCCGCCCGGTGAGGAAATTCCATCCGGGGGCCGCCTCGGGGCGTCCGTAAGCCTTGAGAGTGGCCCGGCGAGTCTGGCCCGCCCGCTCCGGGGTCTCGCGGGGGTCGATGCCGATCGTCACGATGTCGAACTCGCGGCCGGGCATCCAGTCCAGTTGCTTCAATGTCTCGATCAGCCCGTCGCGCTGGACATGACAGAGCATCGGGCAGCTCGAATAGTTGAAGGTCAGCACCATCGGCCGCCCGCGGCCGAAGAAGTCGTGGAGGAATACGCGCTTGCCGTCCTGGTCGAGGAAGGGGCGATCGATCGGCAGGCTCTCCCCGAGCCGTTCGACGACCTCGACCTCTTTCAGCTCGTTCGGCAAGGGCTCCGTGCGGTCCTGGGCGAAGCCGGCGGACGGCCCCGAGAGGGACAGCAGCGCGACGATCGCCAAGATGCAAAGGATTCGGTTACTTGACACCGGGCGCCTCCCGCCCCTTCTCTTCGGGCGATGTCGAGCCGTTCTCCCGGACGACGAGATCCATCGCGCGATCGATCGGGATGGCGACGATCCCCTTCGCCGGATCGACCACCCGATAGCCGGAAAGCCGCTCCCGCTGCTGGGTGATGTCGGCGGCCAGGGCCGGCGACACGACGGGCGATTCCTTGCGCGCCTGCTCGGCCTCGGTCATCGAGTAGTAGAGGACCTGGAGCCCCAGGACGATCACCAGGAGGAGGACGGTTCCCACGCCCCCCACCACGGCGACTCCGGCATTGCTGATTCGATCTTGCTGGGCCATGTTGAGTTCTCCCTCGTCGGTCCCGGGTCAGACGTTCTGGAAACTGAGGGAACGGGCCAGTCGCGGGTCGCGTTCCGGCACCAGCGACGTCTTCGCCGCGGTCCTCGCCAGGCCGAACAGGTACAACGCCCCCAGGCCGATCGCCAACGTCAGGTCGATCAGGGGGGACGGCACCCCCGTCGGCGAGAAGCTCGGCATCACGATGTAGTAGGTATCGATCCAGTGCATGACGAGCAGCAGCGCGGCCCAGCCCCCGAGCGACGTGAGATTCCGCTTCGCGTGCCGCGACAGCAGGCCGAGGAACGGCACGATGAAGTTGAAGGTCAGGAGCACGATCGAGACGTAGACCCAGCTCCCCGTCTGGCGGGTGACGTACCACGAGGTTTCTTCCGGCAAGTTGGCGTACCAGATCAGCAGGAACTGGCTGAACGCGATGTAGCCCCAGAAGAAGACGAAGCCGAACAGGAGCTTGCCGAGGTCGTGATAGTGCTCGACCGTGATCAGGGACGACAGCAGGCCCAGCCGTCTGAGCGCCAGGGCCGAGAGGATCAGCAGGGAGAGGAACCCGACCATCCCCCCCGCGAAGATGTAGACCCCGAAGATCGTGCTGTACCAGAGAGGGGTCAGCGACATCAGCAGGTCGAACGAGGCGAACGTCACGGTCGCCGCGTAGATGAGCATCGACGGCGCGCTCACGCCGCGCATCGAGTCGCTCAGGCCGGGGTCTCCCGAGTCGTCCTGCTTGACCGACCTCGTGTAGAAGAATCGGCCCAGCGCGCACCAGGCGAGGAAGAAGACCGCCAGCCGGATGCAGAAGAACGGGGCGTTGAGATACGCCCGCTTGTTCACCAGCAGCTCGTTGGCGCGGACGACCTCGGGGTTGTTCCAGATGTAGAGGGAGTCGCTCCCCGCCAGCAGCGAGGCCGCGATGGGGAGGGTGAGCAGGGCCATCAGCGGCATGTTGGCCGCGATGATCTCGGCGAGCCTGCGGACCGTGACGCTCCAGCTCGCGCTCACGAGATGCTGGAGCGCGACGAAGAAGAGCCCCCCCAGGGTGATCGACAGGAGCGCGGCGTAGGAGACCAGGTAGCCGTGGAGGAAATGCCGGCCCTTGTCGCCATTGGCGAGGCCGAGGATCAGGCTCAGGCCGAGCGCCGACGCGGCCACGATGGCGGACCATCGAGCGATTGGACGGGCCAGCTCGCCGAGGTGCCGGCGGTCCCGGTCCCAGGGAATTTCGTGCGTCGCGTGGGGGGTCATGGCGAAACCGGAAACCTCCATCAATCGGATCGGGCGAATCGGCTCGGGATCAATTTCGGCCGGGTGACGAACGAGGGGGCGAAATGCCGCCCCCTCCGCTCACACTCGACTCACTTGGGGGACGGCACCACGTCGGCGGGGACGTCCGCCTTGCTGGCCCCCTGGCTGCGCTGGAGCGCCCGGACATACAGGACGATCGCCCAGCGGTCTTCCACGGGAATCCGGCTGCCGTAGCCCATCATGTTTCGGACGCCGTTGGAGATCGTGTTGAAAAGCTCCCCGTCGGGCTGGGCCTTGACGTGATCGGCATGCACCGAAGTCGGCGGGACCCAGGTTCCTTCCTGGAGCTGTTCGGCGCGCTTGGCGGTCGGCCCGTCGCCGTAGCCGGCGATACCGTGGCAGGGGGTGCAGTAGATGTTGAATCGCTGCTGGCCGCGACGGGCAAGCTCGGGGGTGGCGGCCATCGGCAACGACTTCGCCCAGGCCCCTCCGGCAACCTTGCCCCGGTAGAGGTGGTCGTCGACCTGCCTGTCGCCTCGGGCGACGGTGCCGGCCAGGGGGAGGCGCTGCTCCCGGCCGTCGGCGAAGACCGAGGTCTGGGCTTGCGGCTTCAGCTTGGGCTGCCGGCTCATGCCGGCGTCGTAGCGGATCGGCGGCTGGTCCGACTTCGAGGCCCTCGCCTTGGCGACCAGCGCCGGGGGGACCAGCGCGAGCACCCCGATGATGAGCAGGGCCGCCAGGATCGGCCTGGGAAGCGCCGAGGACTCCTCGGGATAGCGGCACTCGTCGACCGCCAGCGCCCCCGCGTCGTCGAGCAGTTCGCGAATTGCCGCCTCGTCGAAGTTCGGGTCCGCCGCCTCGACGACGACCGCGAATCGGTCCGTGGTCACCCGCGCGAATCGCTCGGACGAGAAGAGCGGGTGATGGAAATCGGCCAGGCGGTTCAGGGCGAACATCCCCAGGAACGTCGTGAACGCGCTGAAGAGGATGATCACCTCGAACGTGACCGGGATGTTGGCCGGGAGCGAGAAGAGGGGCTTGCCGCTGATCAGGAACTGGTAGTCGACCGCGTTGGTCCACCACTGCATCAGCATGGCGAGCACGCCGCCGGTCAGCCCGGCGGCGAGGACCAGCCAGGGGAGTCGAGTCGGCCGAATCCCCATCGCCTGGTCGATGCCATGGATCGGGTAGGGGCTGAAGACGTCCCAGCGGGTGTAGCCGGCGTCTCGAAGGCACCTCGCCGCGCCGATCAGCTCTTCATCGGAAACAAACTCGGCCACGAGGCCGTAGAGGGCCGGTTCCGTGGGGGGAGCCTGCGTGGCATCTTCGGGAGTATGGGTCGATTCGCTCACGTCGGATCTCGGGGACAAGATAAGGAATAGGCCCTCCCGGAAGAGGGCCTTGGCGATGCGGTGTTTGCGTCTTCCTCAGATCGCCGGGGCAGGGCGCAGCTCGCCGGCTCCGGCCGGGAGGAGC
>CALKTZ010001236.1 GCA_937997355.1 uncultured Planctomycetales bacterium
ATCGTCCGTCGGAAGTTCTGAACATCCTCAGCCCGAAGTCGACCCCCGAAATTGCCGAGCGGCTGCTCAGCCATGACGGCACCGTCCAACTGGTCGCGATCGCCTTGAAGTCTCATTTCGTCTCGCCGAATACGCAAGATGTCGTTGCCTGGCTCAAGGCTCAGGCCGACTCTCCTGAAGCCAGAGCTCCGGACGGGTTGGAACGCCACTGGACGGGGGATGCGGTGATCGGGATCGATTACATGGCGGCCGTCCAGACGTCCCTCGATCGAGCGGCCATCGTCACGGTTTTCCTGCTATTGATCGTTCTGCTCGTCGTCTATCGTTCGATCTGGCTGGCCCTGGTCCCGCTGATCACGATCGGCATCAGCCTGGTGATCTCGAGAGGATGTCTGGCCTGGCTTTACCTGATCGGCTGGGAAATCTCTCCGCTCGTCGAATTGTTCCTGGTTGCCATCCTGTTCGGGACCGGCACCGACTTTTGCCTGTTCCTCTCTTGGCGATTCGTCGAGCATTTCAACGAGGGGAATCCGGCCGGGGCGATGCGCGTCACTCTTATTCGCTCGTTCGCCGCCCTGGTCACCAGCGCCGGGACGATCATCGTCGGCCTGCTGCTGATGGGAACGACGCAATTCAAGCTCTTCTCCACGACGGGTCCGAGTGTTGCGTTGGGCTTGATCATCTCATTGATCGCCACGCTCACGCTCACGCCGGCGCTCCTGGTGCTCCTGGCGCGAGTTCGCCCCGGCGCATTCCGAGGCTTGATGCTTCAAGATCCCCGTTTTTGGGACACGGTCAGCCGGGTGATCATGGCAAGACCCTTACGATGGTGGGCGATGACTCTCATCGCGATGATCCCTTTAGCCCTCCTCAGTATTCGAACGCACTTCGTCCAGGATTTGATGGTCGAGCTTCCGAAATCAACATCCTCGGTTCAGGATTTCTCCTTGCTTGCCTCGAAGTTCGATCCGGGCATGGCCGCCCCTCTCACCGTGATCCTCGAATCCGACACCGATCTCCGGACTTCGCAGGGGCTGGCGCTGATCGACGACGTCAGCAAGCTCCTCTCCCACCAGCGGAGGCTCGTCGAGGTTCGATCGGCAACCCAGCCGCTCGGCAGTCCCGAACCCTTGAAGCGGGCGCGGATCGCGTCGAGACTTCAGGAGGTCAATTCCGGCTTCGATCAGTTGACCAAGGGGGCAACGCAGCTCCAGAAGGGGCTCATGGAAGGGGCCGCGAAACTCCAAGCAGCCCTCTGGCTTGAGCAAAAGACGGGGCTCAAGCTGACCGGAATGCCCTTTGCCGCGCGGGTTAAAGCATCCGTCCCCCCACCCGCCCCGGCTACTCGTGCCGACGTCCCCTCGATCTCGGAGAACATGCCCGGGGATTTCCCTTTGAATCTGGGCGCGGGGCTTCCGTCAGGCTGGAACATGATGCAACTCGGCGAGGCCTTCGACGCCCTCGCGGGCAACGGCACGGCCGCGGCCATCTCGATGAGCTTTCCCCTCATCTCCAAGGTCCGGCAACTGGCCGAAGCAAAAAAGAAAGCAGGTAAGTCCGCCGGATCACAGCCACAGACCCATGCCGCCAACACGTCCGGGCGCACGACGCCCGATCAGTTTCCGGAAGAACTTTCGGCCCGGAAGCGAGATGACGCCATCACCCAGGCGTCACAATCCCGGTCGACTTCGGAACGTCCGCAGGAAACCCTTTTGCGAGAGCTGAAGCGAGCGGCCGATGGGGCCGGTCAAATCGCATCCGGTGCCAGTCGGGCGATGACCGAAGTCACCGCGATCCTTCAAGATCCCGTCGGACGTCGCGCCCTCGATCGACTCCTGATCACGCCGCAGACGGTCCGCGAAAACCCCGAGTTGAACCGCAGCTTCGAATCTTACATCACCCCCGACGGCCACCACGCTCGCATCGATCTCGTGCAGGGAGATCGTGTTTTCTCCAATGCGGCGATGGATCAGGTCGACGTACTCCGGCGTCGCCTGAAAGATTACCTCGGCGAGTATGACGGGATTGGCGTGACCGCGACGATTGCCGGAGGGAATGCGGAATCCGCCGATGTTCGGACGCTCACGAGGGCCGACCAGATTCAGAGTTGGTTCGTGGTCCCGATCGGGGTTTTCCTGGTCTTGCTGATCTCACTCCGCGATCCCTGGGCCTGCGTCAATCTGGTCGCGACGATGGTTCTGACCTACGCGTTTTCCCTCGGAGCAACCCATCTGGCCTTTGTCACGATTCTTGGTGCCCCCGGCCTCGATTGGAAAGTCCCGTATTTCCTCTTCGTGCTGCTGGTGGCGGTCGGCGTGGACTACAACGTCTTCCTCATGACGCGCCTTCAGGAAGAAGCACGCGAGCGTGGGCTCCGGACCGGCATTCGCCGCGCGATCGCCCAGACCGGCGGGTTGATCACCTCGGCGGC
>CALKTZ010001237.1 GCA_937997355.1 uncultured Planctomycetales bacterium
GCTTTTTTCCAGGGCGTTGCAGACATGAGAAGTTCCGTGGACCGTATCATGCCAACCAGGAGAGTGAACTGTCTGAACCGGACCCGTTCGGGAAGTTCGGCTTGCGGAGCCGAACTCCATGATTCTTCAATTCGGGATATGGATCAATTCTCGGAGGGGCGTTTTTTCCAGAATGAGATCAGTCTGGTCATCGAACCAAATTCGACGGTTTCTTCGCATCCTCTTCGTTTGTCACGTCGTTGATTGCTTGTCGCGCAGGTGGGTTATCAACCGGATCCTCGTTGTGCCTTCCACTTCAAAGGCCCATCAATATTCGCAACGACTTATGGAGGGAAGGAATGATGATGACGGGAAAATTGTAGGATCATTTGAGGATCGATCGCGGACGATCATTGACTTAAAATATACGCCATTCGACCAATATCTGCAATGGGGTTCCTCCCGTTGGCTTCAAATGCCCGCGAACCATGATGCGGATGCGGCCGGGGGGGCACTTCATGGATCAAGGATGATCCGGCGCGGGTTTGGTGGTTGTCCGTTCAAGCCGTCCGCCATTCTGATCTAGGCGTTTTTTCGTCGAAAGGCGTGCAGCTCGGGAACATTCTCCTGGTAATTCGGAGGACTGGGCTTTTCATTATGGGCATTGCGGCAAGTGTCATCCGGGAAGATCCTCGACTTCGAGCCAGTTCATGCCCGCGGCCAGGTCGACCTTGAGTGGAACGCTGAGGCTTAGCGCGTTGATCATTTCACGCGTAACCACCGCTGAAAGCTCGGCCAGCTCGTGGCGAGGAACCTCGAAGACCAATTCGTCGTGAATTTGAAGGAGCATCTTGGCCTGGAGATTTCTCGATGAGAGGGCGGAGTCGATTTGAATCATCGCGCGCTTGATCAGGTCCGCCGCGGATCCCTGGATGACCGTATTCACCGCGGTTCGCTCGGCCAGGTTGCGATTCCTCCCCGTCGTGTTCTTGATGCCCTGGATCGGCCTGCGGCGCCCCAGGATCGTCTCGACGCGTCCCGAGTCTCGGGCCGACTCCAGCGTACGCGTGATGAACTCATCGACGCCCGCGTATTCGCTGAAATAGGCGTCGATGAATTTTGAGGCCTCTCCTTGAGAGATCCCCAAACGGGACGCCAGACCGAAAGGACTCAGTCCGTAAATGACCCCGAAATTCACCGTCTTCGCCACTCGTCGCATCGACGAATCGATGCTTGATTCCGGTACCCCGAAGATACGGCCGGCGACGACGCTGTGAATATCGTGATCTTCGGCAAAAGCCTTGCAGAGCGCAGGGTCCTGGGAGTAATGGGCCAGAATCCGGAGCTCAATCTGGGAATAATCGGCCGTGAGGAGTAACCAGTCCGGCTTTCCCGGGATGAATGCTTGCCGGATCTGGCGGCCTTCCTCGGTTCGGACCGGGATGTTCTGCAAGTTCGGATCGCTTGAGCTCAGGCGGCCGGTCGCGGCCACCCCTTGATTGAACGAGGCGTGAATGCGCCCATCGTCCGGATGGACCAGGCCCGGCAAGGCGTCGAGATAGGTGCTTTTGAGTTTCGAGAGTTGCCGATGTCGGACGAGGAAAGCGGGCAGGGGATGGCGAGGGGCCAGTTCTTCGAGCACTTCCTGGGCCGTACTCCTCTCTCCACCCGGCGTCTTTTGCAGCGATGGGAGCTTTAATTCGTCGAACAAGACCTGACGAAGCTGCGGAGCCGACCCGAGGTTGAATTCTCGACCGGCCAGGCCGTAGACCTCCTGTTCGATCGTCTTGAGCTCCGCGCCGAAATCCCGGGAGAGCTGTTCGAGTTTGGCGGTATCGACCTTGATGCCTTGCGTTTCCATCCGAGCAAGGACCGAGATGAGGGGCCGTTCAAGGTTGGCATAGAGATCCCAAAGACCTTCTTCCCGGACCTTCGGTTCGAGGATGCGCTCGATCCGCCAGGTCGCGTCGGCATCTTCGCCCGCATAATGGGCAACTTTCTCCACGTCGACGAGATCCATCCGGAGCTGATTCTTCCCTTTGCCGATGAGGTCCGTGATCGGGATCATGCGGTGGTTGAGGAGGCGTTCGGAGAGTAGGTCCAGCGAGTGATTACGCTCGCCGCTCTCCAGCAAGTAGCTCAGGATCATGGTGTCGGTGAGCGGGCCGGAGAGGTCGACGCCGACTCGGCCGAGGGCGAGCAGG
>CALKTZ010001238.1 GCA_937997355.1 uncultured Planctomycetales bacterium
CCTCCTTTCCGTGACGGCGAGCTACGGGTTCATGAAGGTGGCCCCCCGGGAACTGGAGGTCGATCGTCTCATCGTCCGGAAGGAACTGATTGTCTCCGATACCGGCAGCCCCTGGGAGAAAGGATACGAGGCCCAGCAAATCCCTCGCGGGATCTACGCGAAATCGGTGGGGGAAGACGTGGGGGGGCTTTGGGTGCGAAGCCGGTTGATCAAGGGGGAAATCGATGATCCCTTCGACGATCGATTTCATGCCCTGGAACGCGACGGCAGCCTCCGACGCGCCCCCGGCCATATCTCCTGGAATGTCTGGCTCGACGATGCCTGGCGCCAGATGGCCATCATCCAGGGGGAAGGACTGGAACTCTCGGAAGTGCCTCGCGACCGATGGAACGGGCTGACCCACCCCGGCCGACTCCGGTTTCAAAGTTTCCGGCCGGGGCATGGCGAACCCCTGACCGATGCCCTGATCGGTCAGGGGATGATGTCGATCGGCGGCGGGGGATATGGCGGAGGAGGCTTGCCCTATCCCACCGAGGATGTTCTCCAGCTTTGGGGAGGGAGCTTGAAGCAGTCGCCGGTTCCAACCCCCGCCGCGCCACAATTGGTGAACGATGACGACTCCGGGGAACGCGACTATGCCATCATCGCCGTGGGGCCGCAGGGCCGACGGTCGCCGGCATCACCCTCGACCCGTGCGAAAGGACTGGCGACGCTCCGCTGGGACAGCGTGGCCGGGGCCGATTCGTACATCGTCCTCTGCGACGGGCGGGAAACCGGCCCCCCATTCCGCGCGGAAGGATCGCAAAAGGAATGGAGGCATCGGGCGAAGTAATGGCATTCCGTTTGCTATTAAATCCTCCATGTGGCGCAACCGATTGATCGACCAGGATTCGGAGATTTGAACATGCCACGCGGGGATAAATCGGCATACACCGACAAGCAGAAACGACAGGCGGAACACATCGCCGAGAGTTACGAGGATCGAGGCACATCCAAGAAGGTGGCCGAATCCCGGGCCTGGGCGACCGTCAACAAGGAAACGGGAGGGGGTAACAAGTCCGGAAGCGGGCGAGGCAAGGCCGATACCCACGTTTCCAGCGAGAAGGGGGGCAAGATCGGCGGCGCCGCGTCTGCCTCACGATCCGCGGCCGAACGGTCGGCATCGGCGAAAAAGGCCGCCGCGACTCGCAAGCGGAACCAGACCGCCAAGGCCGGCGCGAAATGATCTCGGCCGTTGTTGGATCATGATGATTCCGACCAACAGCTTTCCGCTCCTGCTCCCGTACTGACTCCGTCCCGCTTCCTTCTCCGTCGCATATCAACCGGCCGGCTGCCCACGATGGGCAGTCGGCCGGTTTGCTTGCCGTCGCGATCTACCATCTCGCGTGCGTTGCGGTATGATCGACCGGGCGAGCGACGGAGAGTGCCCGGCTATCCGAGAGTTGAGGCAAGAGGCTCAATCATGTGCGGCATCGTGGGTTACACCGGATCGCATGAAGCGGGGCCGATCCTCCTGGCCGGGCTGCGACGGCTGGAGTATCGCGGATACGATAGCGCGGGGATCGCCACGCTCGGCGAGGCCGGCCTGGTGATCCGGAAGCGGGCCGGACGCGTGCGGACCCTGGAAGAATTGCTGGAAGATTCCCCCGCGCCGGGGGGATGCGGGATCAGCCATACGCGGTGGGCGACACACGGCCCTCCCAACGACCGGAACGCGCATCCTCACGTCGACCAGGCGGGCTCCGTCGCGGTCGTCCACAATGGCGTCATCGAGAACTATGCGGCGCTCAGGCGCGAACTCGAAGCGGGCGGGGTACAATTTCAAACCCAGACCGATACCGAGGTGATCGCCCATCTGATCGCGCGCGAGCTGATCGATGACGACCTGTTCGGAGCCGTTCAGCGTTCCCTCCCTCGGCTTGAAGGGACCTATGGCCTGGCCGTGATCAGCCCCCGATGCCCCGGGTTGATCGTGGGGGCTCGGCTGGGGAGTCCGCTGGTCGTGGGCGTCGGCGATGGCGAACATCTGCTGGCCAGCGATGCCGCCGCGATCGCGGCGCATACGTCGCACGTCGCCTATCTCCAGGACGGCGAGGTGGTCCGGCTCACCCCCGGCGATTTCGAGATCCGCCATCTCGAGCGAGGGCCGATTACGCCGAGGATCGATCGGGTGGAATGGAAGCCCGACCAGGTGGAACTGGGCGGCTACGCTCATTACATGCGGAAGGAGATCCACGAACAGCCGGAGATCGCTCGCGATTCCTGCCGAGGCCGACTCCGCCGCGCCGAGGGCTCCGCGCAGTTCGGCGGCCTGAACCTCAATGCGGGTCAGCTTCGAAGCGTTCGCCGGATCGTCTTCGCCGCCTGCGGCACGAGCTGGCATGCGGCGATGGTCGGCGAATATTTGATCGAGCGGCTTGCTCATCTGCCCGTGGAAGTCGAGTATGCCAGCGAGTTTCGCTACCGCAACGCCCCGTTGGATGACAATACCCTGGTCTTCGTCATGAGCCAGTCGGGCGAGACCGCCGACACGCTGGGGGCGCTCCGGGAGGCGAAGCGCCGAGGATATCCCACCCTGGCGATATGCAACGTCGTCGGGAGCACGATCGCCCGAGAGGCCGACGGCGGGATCTATCTGCATGCCGGGACCGAAATCGGCGTCGCGAGCACCAAGGCTTTTCTGGCGCAGGTGATGGTGCTCACCCTGCTCGCCTTGCATCTCGGCCGGCTCCGACACATGCCGTTCGCCGACGGCATCGCGGTGCTCGACGCCATCGAGGCGGTCCCCGACGCGATCGCACGCGTCCTGGCCACCGAGCCGCTCATCGAGGAAGCGGCCCGCCGGATGGCCGAGGCCCGGAGCGCCCTCTATCTCGGCCGCGACCTGCACTATCCGGTGGCGCTGGAAGGGGCGTTGAAGCTCAAGGAGATCAGCTACATCCACGCCGAAGGATACCCGACCGCCGAGATGAAGCACGGGCCGATCGCCCTGATCGACCCGGAAACGCCGAGCGTGATCGTCGCCCCTCGCGGTCCGTTGCACGCCAAAACATTGTCGAATGTCGAGGAAGTTCGCGCCCGACGAGGGCCGATCATCGCGGTCGGCACCGAGGGGGACGAGACCTTGAACGCGCTGGCCGACACCTTCCTGCCGATTCCCGACGTCCCCGAGATCGTCCAGCCGCTGGTAGCCGTGGTCCCCTTGCAATTGCTGGCATATCACGTGGCGAGGCTTCGCGGCTGCGATATCGACAAGCCGCGTAACCTGGCCAAGACGGTGACCGTCGAATGACGTGATTCGCTCCGTCGGCATCTCCGACGAGTTCTCAGTTCTTCACCTCGCTCGGCAAGACCAGCTCGGATTCGACCCCGTCGGTCGTCGGCGTCCCGAATTGGGGCGTGACGACGGCGCGAGATTCGGGGCCGGTTTCCTTGGTCTTCTTGCCCCAGGGATGCCCGAGCCGGAACGTATCCTGGAACCAGGACCGCACCGGATGTGTCCCTGGGGCCTTGACGGTCGCCGGTGGAGGTGTCTGGCTCGTCCGCGTGTTGGCCCCCGCACATCCGCTGAGACCGGAGATGCCAACCGCGACGATGACGGTGGAAATTGAACGCATGGTGAGATCCTCCCTGGTTGAACGGCTCGATCGGTGCGGCCTTTGTGGCCGCCCCGAGGACCGAGATCCGGCTCGATCTGAGTCTCCTCCTTACGAGCAAGACCGACGCCGGGGTCACTCCATTGCCAACGATAATTCGGCTTCAAGTGGCGGTTGCGCGGGTCGGTGTGAATTTGCCGAGGAACGAGGGTTGTTTCCTTGATGCCTTGATTCCGCAGGGCATGCCGATTGCGGCGAATCATTGGCGTGATCCCCTGGTTCTTTCCCGAGGTGGACGATGCGTCGCGAATCGCTGCCGGGATTGGTCTTCGTCTTGGTCCTTGTCACGTCGACGGCCTACTCTCAGACCGCCGAGAAGCAAACAGCTCAACCGCCGGATTCCACGCAGAAGAAGGCGGAGCCGCAGCCGCATGACACCCAGGTGATCGAGCCGCCCCCTTACCGGTCGCCCGACGAGAAGAAGCCCGATCTCAAGGCCGTGGCCAAATCGATCATCGAGCAGACGAATGCCTTTCGGGAGTCCGAGAAGCGGCCACGGGTCGTCGAGAACGCCAAACTGATGGAAACCGCCCGGTATTTCGCCGGCTACATGGCCCGCACCGATCGTTATGGCCATCGGGCCGATGAGAGCGATCCCGGCGAGCGTGCCACCAAGCACGGCTACGAATACGGCCTGATCTCGGAAAACATCGCCTACGCGTTCGGCTCCGACGGGTTCACCACCGAGGCGATCTCCAAGCAACTGGTGGAAGGGTGGGAGAAGTCGCCGGGGCATCGCAAGAACATGCTCGACCCCGACGTCACCGAAATCGGCGTGGCCATCGCGCAAAGCGAAAAGACCGGCTACTACTATGCAGTTCAAATGTTCGGCCGGCCGAAGGCCGACGCGGTGCGATTCGAAATTACGAACCAATCGGCCTCGACCGTTTCTTACAAGGTCGCCGACCAGGCATTCACCCTGGAGCCTCGATATACGCGGGTCCATGAACAGGGCCGACCGGCCGATCTGGTCTTTGAATTGTCGGCAGGGGGAAAATCGGTTTCGAAGACGGTGAAGGGGAAGAACAAGGCCCGATTCATCCTGGTCGATCAGGATGGGTCCGTAACCCTGAAACAAGAGTGATCACGCTTGAAGGATATCGATAGGCTGCAAGTGGTAGTGGTGGGGTGTAGCTCTCGATTCTGGTAGTTCGTCTGTGCTGCTGGTATGACGGGATGAT
>CALKTZ010001239.1 GCA_937997355.1 uncultured Planctomycetales bacterium
AACGAGGTCGCACAGGCGACGAGCAAGGAGAAAGATCCCGCGAAGCGATCCGCCCATATCGAGGAAGGGAAGCGGCTCAAGGGGGAAGTGGCCGAGCTCGACGAGAAGCTGAGGGTCCTGGAGGCCCAGGTCCACGAAAAGCTCAGGCGGATTCCGAACCTGACGCATCCCGATGCGCCGATCGGCCTCACCGAGGATGCCAGCCGAGTCTTGCGTAAGGTTGGCACCCCTCGCGTCTTCGATTTCAAGCCGAAGGACCACGTCGAGCTCGGCAAAGCGCTCGACCTGATCGACTTCGAGACGGGGGCCAAGGTTTCCGGGACGGGCTTCTATTTCTTGAAGAACGACGCCGTCCTGCTGGACATGGCGATCCAGCAATATGCGTTGAAAAAACTGATCGCGCGAGGATATACGCCGATCAGCACGCCGGACCTCGCCCGCAACAGCATTCTGGAAGGGATCGGCTTCACGCCCCGGGGGGTGGAAACGCAGGTCTATTCGATCGAGGAGAGCGACCTGAGCCTGGTCGGGACCGCCGAGATCACCCTCGGGGGGATGCTGGCGGACGAGATCCTCGACGAGCCGGCCTTGCCGATCCGGTATGTCGGCCTCTCGCACTGCTTCCGGACCGAGGCGGGAGCGGCGGGCCGGGCCAGCCGGGGACTCTACCGGGTTCATCAATTCACCAAGGTGGAGATGTTCGCCTTCACGGCCCCCGAAGCCTCCGACGCGATGCACGACGAGATCCTCGCGCTCGAGGAGGAAATCTTCCAGGACTTCGGAATCCCCTACCTCGTCCTCGACATCTGTTCGAGCGACCTGGGGGGACCGGCCTACCGGAAGTTCGACCTCGAAGCCTGGATGCCCGGCCGCGGCGAGGCGGGAGAATACGGCGAGGTCACCAGCACTTCGAATTGCACCGATTATCAGGCGAGGCGGCTCAACATTCGCTATCGACCATCGGGCCAAAAGGGGACTCGGTTCGTACATACTCTTAACGGGACCGCCGTCGCGTTGAGCCGCGCGATCATCGTCATCATGGAAAACTACCAGCGGGCCGACGGCCAGATCGACGTCCCGGAGGTCCTCAAGCCGTTCATGGGCAAGGACGTAATCGGGAGCCTCGATCGTTAATGTGCTTGAGTTTGATTTCCGGGAATCACTTCGGAATCGCTTGTGATTGTGGTAAGGGAGGAAATGCGTCATGCCGGCACG
>CALKTZ010001240.1 GCA_937997355.1 uncultured Planctomycetales bacterium
GGGACTTCCGATACGATTCTTCCGCGTGGCGCAGGGTGGCCCCGAACTGGTCGAGGGAGAATCCCCCGACGAGGTGGCGGGGTATTCGGTTTATCTCAACGGAGAGATGAGAAGCACGGGTTGGTGGTATTACTACTTCGTAACTTTATTATACAAGCTTCCCGAAGGAACGATCCTGCTCCTGGCCCTTTCGCTCGTTCCTCTCCTGGCGATCAAACGGCCGTTGGCCGCCTGGGCCGATGAGATCGCGGTCGCGACCGTGCCCATCGTCATCCTCGTGCTGATGAGCTTCTTCACCGATATCAATCTCGGCTTACGCTATGTCCTGGCGATCCTTCCTTACCTGTATATCAGCGCCGGGAAGATTTTCCCCTGGCTCCAGTCCCTGGCCAGGCCGCTCCGGCAAATCGTTGGCGGAGTTGTCGCCGTTTGCCTGGGCTTGACGGTCGCGACGACATTCATGATTCATCCTCATTACCTGGCCTACTTCAACTCGGTTTCCGGTGGCCCCGATCGTGCCCCGGCGCGGCTGATTGACAGCAATCTCGACTGGGGTCAGGATCTGATCAACCTGAAGGATTGGTGCCAGAAAAACATTCCGAACACCCCGATCGGCCTGGCCTATTTCGGGCAGATCAATCCCTCGATTTTCATGATGAGGGGAGAATCCTTTCCCTGGTTCTTGCCGCCGGTGGAGCCGAATTCCGCCGACTCCATGTACAGGGATGTCGATCCCTCCAGCCTTGTCGGCTTTGCTCCAACCTTGCGACCCGGCTACTATGCGGTGAGCGCCTCGATCCTGTATGGACTTCCCTGGCGACTCTATGACAGTTCGCCGAGGGCCTGGGATCCCGCCTGGAATGTGCATCGGCAAGGCGCATTCGGCTACTTCCGCGCGTTCACGCCGATTGCCAGGGTCGGCCATTCGATCTATGTCTACAAGCTGACGCAGGAGGACATCGATCGTCACGCGCCGATCTGGCTGAAATCGGCCACCTCGACGAAGTAAACTTCAGCGTCGACCGGCCTGGCGGCCGATTCGGATCATGGTCGATTCGGGAACGAAGCTGGCGACCGATTCAATCCCGCCGAGAGTGTTCTGAGTCCACATCGCAAAGCGATATTTGGCGATGGGCAATCTTTTCGAGGGAATTTGCCCTGGATCGAGAAAGACTCGAACCGTCGCCCCCTCGACGCGAATTCGAGAAGAGTCGATGTTCGTCGTGATACCGGTCGTCAGGTCGGTGATCGTCCCTGAAGCCGACCGGCCGAATGGATTGACCTGGATGGTGACGATCAGATCGGGCTGAATACCAGGTCGGCTGGCGAAGCGAGGCCCGATCGATCCCCCCGCGCCTCGGTCGAGGCCGAAGACCACATAGCCGGGAACCGCCTCGTCGAATGGGCCTCGCACGATCCCGGCCAGTTCGAGTTGACGATTCTTGAGCAGGATGGCCCCCGCAACCGTGGCGCCGAGGTGATCATACTTCGGCCCATTGTAGAGTTCCTGAAAGTTCGGTAGCTTGACGGCGACTCCGGGGGCGTTGAAGTGTGTTCTCTTGCCGACGATGAAGCTGCGGATGACCGCGTTCAGGTTCGGAACCTCGCGGCGAATCAGTTGAACGAACTCACTCCCGGCGCCACCGCGCAGGGCGCTGAGAATCGCGGCGGTTCCCGCGGGATCGGTAGTGATTGCCTGGGTCCGTATCTGTGTGACCATCGCCCTGACGGCCGCGAGCCTGGGGTGGGCGAATCCGCTCAGATAGGTTCGGTCTTCGACGGCTTCCAGTCGGGGAACAAGGGATCTACGCGATCGATGTGAATGGCTCATCATGGAGAGTCCTCCCGAGAAATTTAACTCGCGGATCGGCGTCGAACAACCGGGGTGGAATTTTCTCGGATTTGCGGGAGCGGATTCGAACAGATTCGTTGACCGGGAGCATCCTTGGGAGAAATGTTACTTGCGAAGGTGGATCGGAATCGACGAAGCCGGCTATGGTCCCAATCTCGGACCATTGGTGATGACCGCGGTCGTCGCCGAGGATCTGAATCCGAGTCAATCCTACCCAGTCCCCCCAGATATCTGGAAGGATCTGTCTCCAAAAGTTGCGAGAGCCGGAGGAGAAGCCGGATGTCTCTGGATCGACGACTCCAAGCTCGTCTATCGAGGCACTGGCGGACGGGAACGCCTGGAATCCGCCTGCTCGCTGGCGATCGAGGCCGCCGGACTACTGGCTCCCAAATCATTCGGCGCGCTTTGCCAGTCACTTCAAGCCGGTGACTCGCACACTTGCGAATTCGCGCGTTGGCTCCCTTCCGGCGGTAGCGAGTGGCCCTGGCCGCGGGCTAGCTCACTTGAGATCATGACTCGCCTTCGTCCGATCTCACCTCTCTCGCCGACAAATTCCGCCTGGAAGATCGCCGAGGTTCGTTCGGTGGTGGTTGGTCCCGAGCGTTTCAATACCGCGCTCGCCGAGACCGGTTCCAAGGCCAGGGTTCATTTTCGAGCCTTCGCCGAGTTGCTCCGCCCGCTTTGGAATCAGACGCTTGACGGCGACTCCACGCATCTAACGAGTGACAAGCACGGAGGTCGTCACTTCTACCTGGAGCCGTTGCGGGATGTTTTCCAGGAGGCATGGATCGAGCGTGGAGAGGAAGGACCGGCACTGAGCAGATATCAGGTCCGAGAGGGAATGCGCTCAATGGAACTGAGATTCACCCCGCGAGCCGACGCCGAAAACGGCCTGGTGGCCCTCGCCTCGTTGGTGAGCAAGGCGGTTCGGGAAGCCTGGATGGACGCCTTCAACGCATTCTGGAAAAATCGAATTCCAGAATTGAAACCCACGGCGGGCTATCCGCAAGATGCGTCAAGGTTCCGGCGGCAAATCGATGGACTCGCCAAGGACTTGGGACTGGAACCTCGATTGTGGTGGCGTGAAAAGTAAACGCGGTGTGCGGCGGGATTCGAGCTTATCGTTCGCGGTAAACGATACGCCCCTTGGTCAGATCGTAGGGAGTAATCTCGACGGTCACCCGATCGCCCGGCACAATACGGATAAAATTCTTGCGCATCTTGCCAGCGATATGCGCGAGAATCTTATGACCACTTTCCAGCTCGACCATGAACTGGGTATTCGGCAGCGCCTCGACGATGCGCCCTTCGGTCCGGATCGGTTCCTCTTTGGCCACTTGGATCTCCTGCGACGACTCAGCCGGCCCAAGACCATGGCAAGTCGGGAACGGACGGAAAGTACATCCGGCCTGGCCGAGTCCGGATCGCAATCGAGATCCGTCCTCCAACGCAAACGTTGGAAACCGATGACTATGCGGCCGAATTGAATTATGCTCGGGCTGTCCAGGCCGAAAACCAGAACAACTATAGCCAATTGTCGGTTCCTGGAACAACCGAGAATCGACCGGGTTGAACCATTTCTATCGTCGGGGCACTTTTCCCCGATAGCCTCGGCATTGGAGCGTGGTGCGAGGATACAATAAACTGGTAGAAGTTGAGGCGGAATCCACTGCGCGGGATGACTGGTACCGGCGGATCTCTATCCCATCTGTCAGATCGAATCGAGGAGCGGACGCGATGGCCTCGGAGGTAGATCCGAAGGCTCGGCAGAACGCCGAAACCTTCTTCAAGTACGGTAACGATGCGGTTCTGAAGTCGAATTTCGACTATGCGATCGACATGTTCGGCCAGGCAAGCCGGCTTGTTCCCAACGAGTTGAAGTATCGGAAAGCCCTGAGACTTACCCAAAGACGAAAGCTCAAGGACGATCCTTCCAAGGTCGGGATGCTCGTCACCGCGCGCAATAAACCGATTCGATTGCTGGCATCCCAGGCAAGGTCGAAGGGAAAGTACGATCAGGCCCTGGAAACCTGCGAGAAAGCCTTCCTCAACAATCCTTGGGACGTCTCAATCGCTCGGGAGGCCGCCGAGGCCGCCGAAGGCGCCGAATATCTGGAACTCGCGGAATGGTTCCTCGAATCGGTCCGGGATCAGGCGAAGGACGTCGATTTCTTCCGTCATATCGCACACGTCCATGAGTTGAACGAACACTGGCAAAAGGCGATCGAGGCCTGGGAGCAGGTCCGCAAGATCATCCCTCACGACGAGGACGCTAGCCGGAAGATCAATGCCCTTTCCGCAAGCTCAACGATGCAGAAGGGGAAATATACCGAGGCGATCGACCGGAGCGCCTTGACGCGCGAAGCCGAGGCGAAGGAATCCATCAAGGCCGCCGAGGAGGCCAAACGCGAAGAGCTCAGGCAGCAGCAATTGACCCCCGAACAGAAGTGGGCGGAATCGATCAAAACCAATCCGACCGAGGTTTCGCCCTATCTCTATTTGGCCGAGAGCTTCAAAAAGCGGGGGCTCCTCGATGAAGCGACCAAACTCATCAAGCAGGGACTCGCGGCCATACCGGGAGACTCGGCGCTGCTGGGCGCGTTCTCCGAAATCCGCATCATCCTGCTCAAAAAAGCCATCGATCATTATGCGGCCAAGCATCGAGAACGTCCTCATGATCCGGAATTCAAGATCAAGCTCGACCAGGCGAACAAACTCCTCAGCGACGAGGAAATCAAGGAGCTTCGACGTCGGATCGATCTGAAACCCGAGGATGTCCTGGCCCTCCGCCTGGAACTCGGGCTCGCGCTGGCGAAGGCCGGTCAGCACGATGCCGCCATCGGCGAGTTCCAGCAGGCCCGGACCGAGCCCGAACTGAAGGTGCAGGCCCTCTACAACGCGGGCCTGAGCTTCGAAGCCAATCAATCCTATAAACTTGCGGAACGGACTTACCTCGAAGCCCTCCGTTCCCTCGACACCGACGACAAGACCAATTTCAATGCGATCCACTACCGATTGGGCCGCGTTTCCGAGGCCGTGGAGAACTATCAGGCCGCGGAAGAGCATTACAACGAAGTTGCTGCCAACGATTACACCTATCTTGACGTCGCGCAACGGCTTCGGAACTTGAATTGATTGCGTGCTTCGTGTTATACTCCCTGTCTTGCGGGATCCGAGTCGGATCGTACAGCCTCATCCATCGAACGGACGATTTTCGAAAGCCATGCCGAATTCACCTTCCGCCGCCAAACGACTCCGCCAAAGCTTCAAGCGCCGGTTGCACAATCGGATCACGAAGAAGATCATCAAGACGCACACCAAGCGAACCCTTTCGTTGGTGGGCGACAAGGAACTGGACAAGGCCACGGCCGACTTCAACCTGACCGTCTCCAAGCTCGACAAGGCGGCCGCCCGCGGCGTGCTCCACCCGAACACCGTCGCGCGACGCAAGAGCAAGCTGGCCCGTGACTTCCGCGCGGCCGTCGTCAAGGTGAACGCCGCCTCCGAGTGATCCGGCCGCAGTCTTAACGACTCCCTAGCGGTGACTCGGTCGCATTCCGCTCTAAACGACCTGGTCGCACCAAATGCCGACTTTCCGCGACTCGTTTTCCCGGTTGTTCTCGGCCCTGGACCAGTATTTTGGTCGGCCGAGACGACTGTCGGAATCACGGACTCGATTTGAACGCTTCCTCGCGGTTTCCTG
>CALKTZ010001241.1 GCA_937997355.1 uncultured Planctomycetales bacterium
GGAACCCGGCCGGACCGGGCCGCCGAATCGGGATCGCACCACCACGGAACGTCGATCATGGCACCGAAGATCCCGTTCAACAAGCCTTTCATCGCGGGCAAGGAGTTGTTCTACATCGCCCAGGCGGTTACGTACGGCAACATCGCCGGGGACGGTCATTTCACCAATCGATGCGCCTCCCTGATGGAGGAGCGCTTCGGGGTCGAGAAGATCCTGCTGGTCCCTTCGTGTACCGCCGCCCTTGAAATGGCGGCCATGCTCTGCGAGTTGGGACCCGGCGACGAGGTCATCCTCCCGTCCTACACGTTCGTCTCGACGGCGAATGCGTTCGTTCGGTTGGGCGTCCGTCCCGTCTTCGTCGACATCCGGCCCGATACCCTCAACCTGGACGAGACCCTGATCGAGGCGGCGATCACGCCCCGGACTCGGGCGATCGTGCCGGTTCACTATGCCGGCGTGGCCTGCGAGATGGACCGGATCGCGGAAATCGCCGTTGCGCATGGATTGAGGGTGATCGAGGATGCGGCTCAGGGGGTCAACGCCTTTTACGACGGCAAGGCCCTCGGCTCGATCGGCGATCTGGGATGCTTCAGCTTCCACGAAACCAAGAACTACATCTGTGGGGAAGGGGGGGCACTCTGCGTCAACGACCCCGAGTTGATCGAGCGGGCCGAGATCATCCGCGACAAGGGGACGAACCGCAAGCAATTCTTCCGCGGATTGGTCGACAAATACACCTGGGTCGACGTCGGCTCCTCGTACGTCCCCAGCGAGCTTTGCTCGGCATTCCTCTACGCCCAGCTTGAAATGCTCGACGCGATCAGTGAACGGCGACGCCGAATCCATGGGCATTATCTCGAAGCACTCGCGCCGCTGGCGGCCGAGGGATTGCTGCAACTCCCCTTCCTGCCGGAGTCGTGCGTCAGCAATTATCACATGTTCTACATCGTCCTCCCCGATCGGGGCATCCGGGACGGCCTGCTGGCACATCTCCGATCGGTGGGGATTCACGCCGTCTTCCACTACGTACCACTCCATACGTCGCCGATGGGCCGGACCTTCGGCTACGATGACGGAGATCTCCCCGTCACCGAGGACCTCAGCGGGCGACTCCTGCGGCTCCCGCTCTACCACGACATCACCGAGGACGAGCAGGCCCAGGTCGTCTCGCACGTCCGCGCGTATCTGGAACAGTCGAGAGTCGAGGCCCCGCGGCATGGTCGAGCCTGAGGGACGAGCAGACTCCGGAACCGGGTGCGGAGCCTACCGGTTGCGCGAGGGGATCTATCGGCCCGCATCGGCGATATCCCATCGGGATGACGAATACGAGTCGCTCGGTTTCGACATCCTCGCGCGGATGCAATCCGAGCATTTCTGGTATCTGGGCCGGCATCGGTTCTTGCTCCGCGCCGTCCGTCGCACGCTCGGGCATATTCCGCCGGATCGGCCGGATCGGCTCATCGATTTCGGCGGAGGCTGGACGATTCCGGGATGCCACGCTTGCACTCGCGGATTCGTCGGAGCGGGCGTTGCGCTATGCCTCCACGATCCTGCCGGATCGCGTCCGGTCCTATCAGGTCGATCTCCTCAATCTCCAGTTCCGGAACGAGTGGGATGCCGCGTTTCTCCTGGATGTCCTGGAGCACATCCCCGACCACGAAGCCGCCTTGCGACAAATTCAGGAGTCGCTCGTCCCCGGAGGCACCCTCTTCGTCACCGTGCCGGCGCTTCAGGCGTTCTGGAGCTGGAACGATGAGGTCGCCCACCATCAGCGACGCTATCGCAGGAAGGATTTCGTGACGCTTGCCCGATCGACCGGATTTCAACTCGTCGATGCGCGTTATTTCA
>CALKTZ010001242.1 GCA_937997355.1 uncultured Planctomycetales bacterium
GGAGAAGGGGGATCTGGAAAGACCTGGCTCTGGTCGCAAATTGAGCGATCGCTCCCGACGGGTTGGCACTCGATCTCGATCGACATCACGTCCGCGGTGACCGCCGAGGAATTCCTCATGCTGGCGGGCGCGGGCTTCGGGCTGGATCCATCGGAAGGGCTTGTGAAGTGCCGTCTGAATCTCGCCGCGACCCTTGCGGATGAAGCGGCGGACGGGCGATCCTGGATTCTCACGCTGGAAGACGCCAGCAGCGCCTCCCCCGAAGTCTGGGAGGAGATTCGGGCTTTATCCAACCGGATCGGGCAACCCGGAGGATTCGCCGCCCTCGTCTTGATCGCCCAGACCGAGATGATCCGTCGTCTTTCATCGCGAATGCTGGCCCCGTTCGCGGGGCGGATCACCGACCATCTCCACCTGGCACCGCTCGATCTCGATGAATGCCACGCGTTGATCCGAGATGCGTTTCCCAGTTCCGGTGGCCGGATCTCGGCACGATCGTTGGAAGAAATCCATCGAGATGCCCGAGGAAACTGCGCGGAGGTCCTCCGACTCATCCAGGGGACGATGTCCCGGCCGAATCGCAAGTTGGCGGAAGGTCTTACGTCGACTCCAGATCCGGTGGAATCGGAAATCCGCGAACCAGAGCGCGCGGTAGCCTCCCCTCCTTCGCCATCGGATCGGACCGTCAAGACGGCGACGGCCTCGAACCAGAAGTTCGATCCCGCGGGCGCGTCGATTCCTCAACCTGCGTTGCGGCCGAATCTTTCCCTGATTCCAAGCCGGCCTCCCTTGAGGCTTGAGGAAGGGCTGATCGAGGTCGGCTGGGGGGGGAATGTTCCCCTTCAATCGACCCAGCCGGTTGAGATCGCCGAACGAGTCGAGCCGGCTGGATTCTCCAACACGAAGGAAGCCGCTGAGCCCGATCATTCGAGATTCCTCGAAGCGTCGGCCGAGGTTGCGGATTCGGCCGGCGAGGTCGAGGCCCAGCAGCAAGCGGCGAGCGATGGGGAAGATGCGGGGCAGGTTGAGGAATGGATTGAAGATCCTTACGCGGCGCTCCAGGCCTGGTCGGAATGGTCGAGGAATCGCGAACGAGCAGGCAGCCCTTCAACCGAGCAGCCGCGACCCGATCCCGATTCCGAAGGAGCCCGCACATCCGGGGACCCGCAGCGCGATGAGGAGCCCGATCACTCGACGCTCGAAGGGCAGGAGACGGAGCGGCCCGGGTTGATGACGGGCGCGGGGGTGACGCTACGCGCCGAGGGACAGCATGAGTTTTCGCCCTACAGCCAGCTCTTCAGCGAGATTCGCAAGAGCAAGCAGCCGTAAAGCCTGGGCTGATGATTCCGGCACTCGATGGTCTTTTTGGGGACCGCGACATCGGCTTTGCGCCGGTTTCTCGGTGTGATCCGGTTCGGGTTCAGGCCCCGTAAGCAAGGCCAGTCGAGCGGGCAACGATGATCAATGGCGAAGTCGCTCCAACTCCCCGAATCGGAACGGAAATCTCTGATGAAAATGGCCTGGACTTACCGAAAGCTATTGATGACGCGCCGAGCACGGTGAAATTCGCCGCGCCAGGGCGTTTTGGAATTCTCCTCACAAGAAGGTGCCGCGGGCGCCGTTTCCCATGCTCCCGAAAATCCCTCTATTCCCGAGAGGGATGGCGGCTGTCCTCGAAATCTCTTCGATGTTTGGTCGGGATACTCCGACCGTCCACCCTTGAGGATTTCGGGCGACGCGGTTCCTTCGAAGGTCGCGGGAGAATGACTTGCGAGGAATGGCTTCAGGGACCGACTCGATCATTGAGCGGTTTCTGACGCCATTCTTCGTTTCGAGATCAGCTCAACTGATGCTCTCGCACGGTGACGTACACTTCCTGGCACGCTTCCGCGATTTTTTCTCCGAGCCCCTGGTGCTTGCTTTCGAGATGATTCGAGTACATGTCGAGCACCTTGCACAGGAAGGCGCCATGGCATGCGTCGGCCTCGCGGGTCAACTGGTCGAGCGACTCCTCGATTTGATCCGTGAGATAGAGGAGGAATTGAGCCTGGCCCTTGATTTCCGCCAGGTATCTCCGGAGGTCGGGAGCCGTGAACCGCTCCTCGGCTTTCTCCGGGATCAAGGCCGTGGCCGACTTTCCATTGGGCTCGACGGGAGTGATGAAGTCGCGCATCGGGGTTTCTCCAAGAATCCCATCTCGACGAGGTGGAAAGTTCATGCGGATTCTCCTCGGCGATAAGGCTCGGATGCGTCTTCATCGGCCCCGGGCTGTTCGGCGGGAGGGGCGTCCTCGCCGACGAGTGCTTCGAGGAGGCTGCACAGGTCGCCGATCAGCCGCATATTTTGGCCTTCGCGCTCCAGGTTGGCCGCGTGCATCTCGACAAGCTGGCGGATGAAGATTCGCGTCCCCTGGTCCTGTTCGTCGTGGTGCCGCTCGACGTCCGCGACCGCGGCCCGGACCAGGTAATCCATGAATTGCAGCTTGCCGCGAATGGCCGTGCAGAGTTTGGTCAGGCGGGCCTGATCCGTCATTTCCGGGGCAGTGGCTGTAGTCACCGGTGACATCCCTTTCACGTCTCTCCGACCAAAGGGCCAGACACCTCGCCCTTTCGCAGGCTCGGCGTCCTTGCCAGTTTCAGTCTCAATGGCGCATTCGCAAGTGGGTCGAAGATCGGAATACGCCATTCCGGTCTTTTTCCGAGTCTCATTGGAGCGGAAATCGAGAGGCTCCGCCAATTTCGAGACCTCAGACTAATCCTCGCGATCGGACTCCGCAAGCAAAAAGTTGGGGAACCTGGAGGGGGTTCGATTGTGCCGGAGAGTGCGGAAGCTCCCGGTGGAAGCGTCGCGATGAAACGGATTGGGTGTTTTTGGGGGCAGGCCGTGTCGCGACCGGGGCTCTCCAGGCCGAATCCGAGATCCGTCGCCTCGTCCCTTCTTCAATGGATCACGGGAGTTTTTCTTAACGAAGTGGGAAGAGACCTCCCGTTACGTTACGATGAAATGACGAAAGCAAGGAATGGCCACGTCGGCCAAAAAATTGGGTCCGAATTTCTTGGGATGTTCGAAGGGGTGCTCATGATCAAGCTCCCGAGAGTTCTCTTGTCGCTTGGTTTGGCGGGTATGGTCGTTGCGGGGGGCTTGTTCGCTCAATCTCCCGATCCTATTCCAGATCCCGTGGTGTCACCCGCCAACCCAACTCAGCCAACCCCCCTGGCCGAGGAATCGCCTCGATGGTTCAAGGGAAATCTGCACACGCATTCTCTCTGGAGCGACGGGAATGACTTCCCGGAGATGATCGTCGACTGGTATAGGAGCAAGGGGTACAACTTCCTGGCCCTCTCCGATCACAACATCCTCGGCCAGGATCGGCGATGGATGAGCACCATCGTCGTCAACAAGCGGACGCGCGGGCACGATGCCTTTGAAAAGTATCGGAAACGATTCGGCGACTCCTGGGTCGAGACGCGAACCATCAGCGACGACCAGCAGGTTCGGATCAAGCCCCTCTATGAATACCGCACCCTCTTCGAAGAGACGGGCCAGTTCCTGTTGATTCAGTCCGAGGAAATCACGGACAAGTGCCAGGGTAAAGACATTCACATGAACGCCACCAACCTCGTGGAACTCATCAGGCCGCGAGGAGGGACGAGCGTCGTCGAGACGATGAAGAACAACCTCGCCATGGTCGAGGCCCAACGACGACGCTATGGCCGGCCGATGCTGATCCACCTGAATCATCCGAACTTCACATGGTCGATCACCGCCGAGGAGTTGGCGATGGTCCTGCGGGAGCGGTTTTTCGAGGTCTACAACGGCCATCCCCAGACCCATCAGCTCGGAGACAAGAACCACGCGAGCGTCGAGCGGATCTGGGATATCGTCAACACGCTGAGGATCGCCGAAATGAACACGGCCCCCGTGTACGGGTTGGCGACCGACGACTCCCATCATTATTTCTCATCCCGGATGAATGATTCGACCCCGGGCCGGGGCTGGATCATGGTCGAGGCCAAGCACCTGACGCCGGAGTCGCTGATCCAGTCGATGGAGATCGGGAGGTTCTATGCCTCCAGCGGCGTGACCTTGAAATCGGTCAATTATTCCGATTCTTCGAACACCCTGGAGCTGGAAATCGTTCCCAAGGGGAATACGAAATACACGACCCAGTTCCTCGGCACCCTCGAAGACTACGATCCGGCGCGAAAGCCCGTGCTGAGCGAATCCGGGATGCCGCTCCCCGTGACCCAGGTC
>CALKTZ010001243.1 GCA_937997355.1 uncultured Planctomycetales bacterium
CTCGCAGGTCCGAGAGAACCTCCCGGAAGCCTGCCGGATGGATCGCGCCGGCCGGGATCGGCCAGGGTTCGTCGATCGGTCCCATCACTCTTGGGAAGAGTTCGGAGACGGCCACCCCGGAGATCGGCCCGGCGGGATGGCTCGCCGGCCAGTTGAGGGCATGACCTCGAAGGCCGGCACGGCCGAGAATCTCCCAGATCGAATCGACGGCTCGTCGAGAAGAATGCACGGGGCGTCGACCGCCGGTCATGGGATCGGGTTCGTCGGAGGTCAGGACCCGGTGATCCTCGGCCCGCCTCCCCGTCAGGAGAGAGGTCCAGAGGAGCGGACAAAGCCGAGGGGCGGGGGAAGACAAATCCCCCATCACCCCCCGATCCACAAGCCGTTCGAGATTCGGCAGGGCGCCGGCATCGAGCAAGGGTGTGATCACATCCCAGTCGGCGCCGTCCCATCCGATCAGCAGAATCTTCGAGGCCGGATGTGGATTGATCACGATCAGATCGCCTCGACAGCGTTGGTTCGTCGACGGCGGATGGAGGAGATGCCCGCCAACCCGGCGGCGCCCATCGCCAGTTGCAGCAAGGAGGCCGGCTCGGGGACCGGCGCCACGGAGGATTCCTGCCCAGCCTTGATCGACGCCCCGGCTTCGGTCTCGTAGGCCCATCCGGTGATGGTCACCGACTGGCCCAGCCCCTCGGTGGCAACGTCTTCAAGCCTGACCCAGCCGTAGTGAGACTGGCCGCCGATATCGAACATGAGCCCCAGATACTTGACCCCTTTGTTGGGAAACGGGCCGTCCGTCGAAAATGAAGTATCCTTGAGGGTCTCGGAGATCCCGAGCGTGCGGACTCCGCTTGCGAAACTACTCAGGCTCGAGATGACGTCTCCCGCGTTCAACGCCGCGGCGAAGCCGCCGTCGAACACGACGGAATTCACGCTCGACGTGATGGCCGGAGTCTCATCGATATAGTCGGGCCCGAACAGGACCGGAACCGAGCGCGCGATCGTATAGTCAACGACGGAGTTACCATCCACATCGATGCCATACGAGCTGAGACCGCTGGCGGATACGTTAATCGGAGTCGCCGTGTGATCGGTGTAGACGATGCTCGCCTCGGCCGAGCGGTCCGCCGCCAGCGAGGCCCCCGAGACCAATCCCAGGGCCGCGAGTCCACGCGCGGCGGCGCGGGATCTTGTTCGATGAGTCTTCTGGTGTTTCATCAAGGTAGGCTCCTCATCAAGTCGTTTGCCAACTACGCACGGGTAACCGGCCCCGTCGACGGCGGACGGGAGTGTTCCAATCCAAATCCATACATAAAAAGGCAATGCAGCCGGATTCATTGAGCGACACTGCTCATCGTGTCACGCAAATACGTTCTCAACCATCGAGTATTCCATCACATGGATGCAATATGCCAGCAACTCTTGGATGCTGTCAATCTTACCCGCGACCACGCGTGTTTTTAGATAAACAAACTCGTGCAATCATTTCAATCGGTCGCCATTTTCCTAATAATGTTGCACAAAAACATCACACCGCAACAGCATGGATTGATGCTTGCTGACAAGTATTATTTCCAGCGTCACAAGATCCGGCGAGCGGCTTTGACAACAATCAATGGAGAAAACCGCCGTAAAAAGAGGGGGACGACGCGACTCCGTCGGCATCATGGATCGGCATCGATCCCGAACTTCCTTCGGTCACATGGGGATTGAACTCGTCAGTAAGCGAGGCGAGATGCACACCGGATCACGGTATAACCTGCCTGTTCAGGCGGTTTCCGAGTGGAGCTCGGGGGCTTCTCCAGACGCTTCAGGGATAAAAAGGCGTCTTCCGGGAATGCACCAGACGCGTTGTTTCGCGGGGCGGCGCGGCTGATCGGGGAGGGGAAAGGCGTGGCGATCGACGGCGGAGCGGAGTGCCGTTTCCGGATCGCCACGGGGTTGCCGGCCCTCGAATGAGGGCCGAAGGGGATGAGATCGTTCCGCTCAAGGGGTTATTC
>CALKTZ010001244.1 GCA_937997355.1 uncultured Planctomycetales bacterium
AACCGGAAAATGGGAAATCCGGGAAAAAGAAACAATTAAAAAGGGGACCGTCCCCTTTTTTACGGAAAGTGGGGGTTTTGGAGGCCTTCGGTCGTGGGCTCCGGCGGGGGCGTCCGGCGGCACGCGCCGAACAGGAAAGCGGATGCGACGGGGTCGGTTCCGATCCATCGCGAAACACAGACACCATCGGGGCCGATCGGACCGCATGCCTCGGTCTTGGATTCGGACGGGGGGCCGGATAGGATCTTTCACACCACCGCATACCTGGCTCTTGATATGGCATCCGCCCTGTTTTCTTCATCAAAAACACACATTGAGCCTTCCTGCATGAGCACCCTTTCGACCGAGGACGCCGCCGAGGCGGCTCCGGCCGCCTCGGCCACCAATACCATCGCCTTCTCGGCCTGGTGCGCGACCGCCGCATTCGGTGCCTATTTCTGCATGTACGGCTTCCGCAAGCCGTTCACCTCGGCCGCCTATGATGGGCTCTCGGCCTGGGGGCTGGGATACAAGAGCGTGCTGGTGCAGTCTCAGGTGCTCGGGTATATGGTCTCGAAGTTCATCGGCGTGCGGGTGGTGTCGGCGATCCGCCCGGAATGGCGTGCGGCCGGAATCCTCGGCCTGATCGGATTCGCCGAGCTGGCCCTGTTCCTCTTCGCGATCATCCCGCCGCCGTATCATCTGGTCTGCTTCTTCCTCAACGGCCTGCCGCTGGGGATGGTCTTCGGCCTGGTGCTCGGCTTCCTGGAAGGGCGGCGGATGACCGAGGCCCTCGCCGCCGGCCTGGTCGCCAGCTTCATCCTGGCCGACGGCGTCACCAAATCGGTCGGCGCGCAACTCCTGAGGCTGGGGGTTTCGGAGTTGTGGATGCCCTGCGTGGCCGGGCTCGTCTATCTCCCGTTCCTGGTCTTCTTCGTCTGGATGCTGTCGAGGATTCCCCCGCCGTCGGCGGTGGACGTCGAGCACCGCGGCGAGCGCATCCCGATGACGCGATCCGATCGCAGCGCCTTCTCCGCGCGTTATGCCTTCGGCCTGATCTGCATCGTCGCCGTTTACACCCTCACCAACATCCTGCGCGGGATTCGGGCCGACTTCGCCCCCGAGATCTGGAAGGGGCTGGGCTGGATCGCCAGCCCCGAGGATTATTCCCGATCGGAACTCCCGGTCATGCTGGGGGTCGTGGCGGCCTGCGGGCTCACCGTCCTGATCCGCGACAACCGGCGAGCCTTCCATGCCTCGATGGGAGTAGCCATGGCCGGATTGGTGCTGGTCGTGCTGGCGGCCCTGGGCTGGCAGACCGGCCGGATCGGGGCGTTCCCGTTCATGGTGACGGTCGGCCTGGGGATCTACCTCCCCTATGCCGCCGTCCATACGACCATCTTCGAACGCCTGATCGCCATGACGAGGGACCGGGGCAATATTTGTTACCTGATGGCGCTGGCCGACGCGTTCGGCTATCTCGGCTATGTGGTCGTGCTGCAATTCGCCGGCGGCGACAAGCTCCGGTTCTTCCTGGTCTCGCTCTGGGCCTCGATGGCGGTTGCCGGCCTCCTCCTGATTCTCGGCTGGGTCTGGTTCGGCCGAATCTCCTCGTCGAGCCTGGCGAGCAAACATGAAGGGTGCCCCTCTTGATTTTGGTGCCTGCTCTCACCTCCGGGGACAGTCCCATTTTCCACGACCGGCGAATTCGCCTAGTCGTCGGCCCATGACGTGGAAAATCGGGACAGTCCCCTACGGCTCGCCAAAATCCAAAGGGGCACCCAACACGAAACGTGTATGGACGATCAGTAATTCGTGTGATAGACTCCAGCACCATGAGAACCGAACAGGTCCTTGAGTGAAGGAGCGGAAACGCGATGACGGTCCTCACGAAACCCCGCCCCCTGGCCGCAAGCTCGTGCTATTCGTTGCATCCCTCGCCGATCGGCGAGCTGATCCTGACCTCCGACGGCAAATCCCTGACCGGCCTCTACATGCGCACGCCGAGGCACGGGGACGACCCGCGCTCGCTTCTCCGGCATGACGACGGCCCGTTCCAGGATGTCCGCCGTCAGTTGGACGAGTATTTCGAGGGGGAACGCGCCGCGTTCGACGTGCCGCTCAGCCCGACCGGGACCCCGTTCCAGCGTCGGGTTTGGGAAGAGCTGAGCCGAATCCCCTACGGGTCGACGATCAGCTATGCCGAGCTGGCCCGCCGGGTGGGGAATGCGGGGGCCTCAAGGGCGGTCGGCTCCGCCAACGGCCGCAACCCGATCTCGATCATCGTCCCATGCCATCGCGTAATCGCCTCGGACGGCGGCCTCGGGGGCTTCGGCGGTGGCCTCGAGCGCAAGGAATGGCTCCTGAGCATGGAGTCGGGCGTCCTGCGGCGCTCGGAAATAATTCAATAAGCACGCGATAATTCCTCGTGTCCCGTGCCCCAGATCCGTAGGAAGTGCCGGCTCGGGTCGGGATGACACGTGGCGCCCGGCAATATCATCGACTCAACATAAAAGTACATCCCCCCTCTCGGAGGGGGGATACAGGGGGGTTCTTCGGTGCAGAACCTTCGCCGGACACTCCCCCCGTGGCCCCCCTCCGAGAGGGGGGCGG
>CALKTZ010001245.1 GCA_937997355.1 uncultured Planctomycetales bacterium
CCTCAATCGAGAGAGGCTCAAGGTGGATTCCGGGGTGATAGGGCGTAGGGCGTTGGGATTCGCTAGGATTGAAGGTCTTGGACGACCTTGACCGCCATTGGAACCGCGAGCCGCCCACCATGGTGAACATCCAGGATCTCTTCGACGATGCCAAGTGTTTCCAGACCATCCGCGACATGCGTTGGTCCGACGGCGTCGCCTGTCCTTCCTGCGGTTCCGCTTCGGTCGTCAAGAATGGTCGCGACGACACCCAGCCCGACCGCCAGCGATACGAGTGCAAGAACTGCCGCAAACGCTTCGATGACCTGACCGACACCGTCTTCGCCGGGCATCACCTGCCGCTGCGAACCTGGGTCGCCTGCTTGTACCTCATGGGTCTGAACCTCTCGGGCTTGCAGATCGCTCGCGAACTCGGGATCGACAAATCGGACGCCCGTGACATGATCACGACGCTCCGCCGGGGGATCGTCGACCGGACCCCGTCGGAGACGCTCTCGGGCGAGGTCGAGTGCGATGAAGTCTATATCGTGGCGGGACATAAGGGCCATCCCGAGGCCGTCAAAAAAAAGACCGAGACGGGCGACGACGACGCTTGAAGGGGGCTCCGGGCCGAGGGACGCTCGAGAAGGAGAAACCGCCGATTTTTGGCATGCTGCAACGTGGCGGTCGGGTCGTGATCCGGATGCTGGCCAACGTCCAGCAAGCCACGATCCGCCCCCTGATCGCGGCGACGATCGCCCCGGGGACGCTGGTCCACACGGACGAATACGACATCTACAGCCGACTGGAGGAGTGGGGATATCGACATAAGACGGTCTGTCACGGGAAGGGCGAATACGCCCGCGATGAGGACGGCGACGGCTTCCATGAAGTCCACGTGAACACGATCGAAGGCTTCTGGTCGCTCCTGCGAAGTTGGCTGCGTCCCCATCGCGGCATCCCTCAGGAAAGCCTGCCGCTCTACCTTGCGTTCTTCCAGTTCGTCCACAACGTCCGGGCTCGCGGAATGGCCCTCCTGGGCTCCCTCATCGCTCAACTCGTGGCATCACCCCGGAATCCCACTTGAGCCTCGGAAGATTATCGAGCGGTTCATTGCCGCGAACAGCAAGGACCACTACGAGCTTGCAGTGCCGGGGTTATGCCGTGCCCTGCTCTCCCTGAAAAAATGGTCCGAGGCGGTGGCTGTGCTACGCGAGCTTTTGGCCTACCGAGCCGCGAAACAACCGGATTACTGGGAGACACACGAAATTCGCTCGTTGTTAGGAGCCGCTCTGATGGGCCAGGAGAGATTCTCCGAAGCGGAGCCGTTACTCC
>CALKTZ010001246.1 GCA_937997355.1 uncultured Planctomycetales bacterium
GGCCCGTGCCTACCGCCTCTTCGTAGCGATCAAAATCTTTTTCAAATGCCTCACGCGCCCTGCCGATGTGAGGGATCTGCAAAAACCTATGACCAGCGAGCGGATTAAACGTCCCCGAGATTGCCGACATCTTCAGCCCGCGATCCCGGAACGCACGGGCGATCCTGGCACACAGGTCGAGATCCAGCCTCTCGGGAAGGGTCTGGAGGTTCACGCACGACAGATTGAACTGGATGTGCTTGAGTTTATGCGCCACAACAGCGTCGAGAGTCTCTTCGAGCGTCTTCCTCGGGAACGTCTTAGCGAAGATGCCCAGCTCCATCAGACGCCTCCTGTCACATCTTCGAGATAAACCGGCTTGCCCGTCTCCACCGACCGGGCGATCGCCACCAAGGCGCGGACGGCGGCGATCCCGTCATCGAGATTCGCCCCCCGCTGGGAGGCACCGTCCAGGATCGTGGAGGCGAATCCTTCCACCTGCAATTTGTACGTATGGGCGTCCTCGCCGAGCGGCCGGCGGAATTGACGGTCTCGCGCAGAGAAGCATTCGACGTCGCTCGCCTTGTGGAACCAGGGGAGATGGACCCGGCCGGTCACGCTCCCCCCTTCCCCATAAATCTGGAAGCCCTCCTGGAAGTCGCCGCGAATCGGGATGTGGAGATCGAGATGGCCGAGCGAGCCGTCCTCGAATTCGAGGGCGATGAACCAGCAATAGGCCCCGTGACGCTCCGCCAGCCGCGCCGACACCGAGGCGATCGGGCCGCCGAGATGGCGGGCGGTGTCCACCAGATGGCTGCCGTGGGTGAGGAGGAAGTAGCGTCGCTTATCGGCCTTGGGATCGCCGCCGGGACGTTTCGCCTGCTTGCTTTGCAGCGGGATCGGCTGGAGGTTGTCGGTCATCGTGTATCGGTAAACCGAGTCGTAATACCACGCCTTGAAGGCGATCTTGCCCCCCATCTCCTCCCGGCTGAACTGGTGAGCGAAGGCGACGCCCGGGTCGAACCGGCGGTTGTTGCCGATCTGCACGGTCGCCCACGACTTCGACGCATGTTCCTTGAGCCTGAGGCACGATTCGACATCGGTTCCGAGTGGCTTCTCGACCAGGACATGCTTACCGGCGTCGATCGCCTTGATGGCGGCGTCGACGTGGAACTGGTCGGCGATCGCCACGATCACGGCCTCAACCCGGTCGTCGGTCAGCATGGC
>CALKTZ010001247.1 GCA_937997355.1 uncultured Planctomycetales bacterium
GATCGAGATCGACAAGCTTGGTGTGCGATCCGGGCCAGACGAACGCCGGGGCGGGCCGGTCGTCATCGAAGGCGACTGAACCGGATTCGGCGAGAGCTTCCAACGCACCGAAGGTTTCGACCTCTTCACCGCGCATCAGGTCCGCCTGCATCCAGCCGTCCGGACGGTCGCCGGGTGGCGTGCGAATGCCGGGGATGAAACGGATCGGTTGCTCGGAGACGTCCGGAATCGAGACCGCCTTGACGGCCCCGGCCAAATCATCCATGCCGGCCGGGGCGATGACATGCGGCACGGTGAAAAGTCCGACCTCGGACGAGAGCATTCCCGCCGCCACAAGGGCATCCGGGGTCGATGCGGAGAAATCGACATGCTTTTGAACGTGAGCGTTGTGCAGGGCTTCCGAAATCACGTCTCGAACCGCCTGTCGGAGCGCGGCCTTCCGATCCGCCGGAGTTCCCGAGATGACCGTGTCGCGCACTCCGACAGCCTGGATCGCTGTCGAGACGATTTGTCCTCGTGCGTTGATCAGCCTCGCGCGAGTGTTGCTGGTCCCGCCGTCGAGGGCGATCATGAACGGCCAATTCGGTTCGGTTGATGGAGGATTCATGAATTTTGGTTTTTGCTTGCGTTTTGCACGCGCAGCGTTGATGTTGTGGTAGTTCGCATTCGGCGGGGCGCTGCCACGGTCTTGCGGTTTGTTCCTGGGTGCAACGCCCTCGCGGAAGTCGACGATCGACGTCAACTCATCGATCCCTTCTCCAAGCTCAAAATACACGATCGAACGCATGGCGTCTCCCCGCCTCTCGGCCTTCCGAGCGGACCATCTCTGGCGCGAAGCCTGCGAGCCGACCTTTTGGCTCGACAAGGCCCTGCGTATCGTTTGGGTGAACGCCGCCTGGGAGGCCCTCACGGGTTATCCCGCCGAGTCCATCCTGGGGGTGACCAGTCGATCCCACTCGCCGACACAACCCGGCGACCGCACGGAACTGGCCGCCAGCTTTTATCCCCCTCCGCAGGCGATCGCCGGTCAGCCCGCCCGCAGGCAGACGCTCATCCTGCACGCGCAAGGGGAGAAGCTCTGGCGCGAACTCGACTTCTGGCCGTTTCGCGACAATCGGGGCGAACTGATCGGATTCCTGGGCCGGATTCGCGAGCCGGGGTCTTCCGGCGTGTTCCTGGATGCCGCGGAACCATCGCTCCATGAGGAATTGCTCGAAGTTCGCAGGCGACTTGGGCGGAAACACGGAATCGACGATCTCATCGGGCAGGGAGAGGCGCATTCTCGGCTCCTCGAACAGATCCGGCTGGCGGGGAATTCCATGGCACCGGCCCTCATCGTCGGGGAGCCGGGAACCGGCAGGCGGACGGTCGCGGGCACGATTCATCAACTGTCTCAAAATTCTGCTCAACCGATCACTTACATCGACTGCGAGGCTCTCTCCGCCGAACTCCTGGAGAAGCAGCTTTTGGAGTTGCGATCGTCCGCGATCGTTCCTCGGTTTGAGCGGTCCCCCTCCGAACCCGATGGCTTCCTGACACATTCCCAGGGCCGGAGGACGATCGTGATCGGCGACATCCTTGCATTGCCGAGAGACCTCCAGGTCAAACTCGTGGAAATGCTCGGACAGGAGCCCCGGCCGCGGGTCCTGGCGCTGACGCCCGGAGACCCGGAGGCCGCGCTTCGATCGGAGCAATTACGGTCCGACCTCTACTATGCCCTGACACCGCTGATTCTTCGATTGCCGCCGCTTCGGGAACGTCGGTCGGAAATCCTGTTGCTGGCCCAATATTTCCTCGAACGAACCAATCGCCAGGCCGAGATCCAAAAGCAAGGATTCTCCGTGACCGCACAGGCGATACTGAATGCCTACGACTGGCCGGGCAATCTCCGAGAGCTGGACCGCGTGATCTGGCACGCTCGCGAACGATCCGAAAATCCGATCGTGGCCGGCGAGGATCTCCCCGCGTCGATCCGCGGCAATTTGGGATCCGCGTACACGCCAGCCCCGGTCCCTTATCTTTCCAAACCGCTCGATGAACTGCTGACGGAAATCGAGCGGCAGTTGATCGAGAACGCGCTGGCCAAGGCACGAAGTAACAAGACACGGGCCGCCGAACTCCTGGGGATTTCGCGCCCCCGCCTGTATCGCCGGATGAAGGAGTTGAACCTCGACGACGAAGCCGATGCCGAAGATGATGCGGGGCCAGGGGCTTCGTAGCGACTCCCCTTCTCAAATCGCCTGGTTTTTGCTAACTCAACGACTCGGAGTGTCGAGCGAGCCTGATGGAGCGGCTCAACCCAAGATCGCAAGCACCGCAAGGAAGCGAGTTTCAACGATGCGGATCTTCATCTCCACCGGAGAGCCCAGCGGCGATCTACACGCAGCCAGCATCATCCATTCATTCCGGGCCCGGCGACCGGACGTGCAATTCGTCGGATATGGCGGCCCGAAAATGACGGCGGCGGGTGCAACCTTGCACTTCCAGCTCGTCGATCTCGCTATCATGTGGTTCCTGCAAGCGATCCTCAACATCGGCACGTTTTTAAAGCTCGTCTATCGGGCCGACCAGTTCTTCCGAGACGAGCGTCCCGATGCCGTAATCCTGATCGACTATCCCGGTTTCAACTGGTGGATCGCCCGCAGGGCGAAGGCCAGGGGAATCCCCGTCTTCTATTATGTTCCTCCCCAACTCTGGGCCTGGGCGGGCTGGCGGGTAAAGAAGGTTCGAAGATTCGTGGACCTGGTCCTGTGCAGTCTCCCCTTCGAGCCGAGGTGGTATCAGGAACGGGGGGTGGAAGGTGCGGTCTACGTGGGACATCCCTTCTTCGACGAACTCGCCGAAAGGAAGATTGACGAACGATTCCTGGCGGAACAGGAGACGCGTTCCGGAAAACTTGTGGCGATCCTGCCCGGCTCCCGAACCCTGGAGGTGATCCGCAATCTCCCCGTGCAACTCCGCGCGGCGGCCAAACTCCTCCGCAAACAACCGAATACACGATTCGTGATCGCCTGCCTTCACGAACGCCATGCGGAACTCGTGCGAACCACGGTCGGCAACCTCGCGTTCGAATTGAACGGGCTGGGGATGGACCCCTCGACGCTGGAAATTCATCATGGGCGGACCGCGGAGCTGATTCGGGCCGCCGACGTCGCCTGGTCGGTTTCGGGTTCCGTGAGTCTTGAACTGATGATGGAATCCCTGCCCACGGTCATCCTCTACACCGTGAGGCGAATCGACCTCCTGATCGCCCGCCGCTTCATCAAGGCGAAGTATATCACGCTGGTCAACCTGCTGGCCGATCGCGAGCTGATGCCGGAATACCTGACCTGGGAAGATGCGTCCGATTCGCTCGCGGCGTGGGCCGATCACTGGCTGAGTCATCCCACGGCCCGGTCTGGAGCCGCCGAAGAACTGACCCGGCTCGCCCAGCATGTTGCGCTACCCGGCGCATCCGATCGCGCCGCCGAGCAGATCGATCGATGGTTGATCGCGCACCGTGCCGGCTCCAATTCCGGATATTCCCCCGCGTACCGTGGTCCTCATGACGCTCCCGCTCCGGCGGAATCCCACCAAGCTTGAACGAATCGAATGAGTAAATGAGCCTTCAAGGTCGGCGAGGCAATAGGTTCCTTGGTATCGAAAAACTTTCCGAGACGTACAAGGCCACGAAACCCGAGACGCTCCTACTTTCGGCAGAATCGCTTCGCTTTGTAGCGGGCTGAATCATCTTGCACGGTGCGATGAAGCAGCGCGTCCGTAATCCCTAAAAATAGCCCTAAGTGCGTTCTCCTAGAAGAATCTCCATCATTTTTCGGTACGATTTTCATCGGGAGATTTGATTCCCCGGGCGCTTGCCGTAAACTAGGAGTTGGATTGTGGGCGAAGCCGCCGCCCCGCCGAGGAATCGGCGAGTGCCCTCCGTCGAGATGCGAATGACGCCCGTGGTGCGCCCGGTGAATTATGAGCCAGCCCGATCGCAATCCCTCCGGAACCGTTCCGACCTGGTCGTCGGAGCAACCGGTACCCGTGCAGGTTGACCTCACCGGTAAGACGCTTGGGGAGTTCCAGGTTGAACGCCTGCTCGGGCGCGGCGGCATGGGGGATGTTTATCTCGCGAACCAGACGGGGCTGAATCGCCACGTCGCCATCAAAGTCTTGCGCGCGGATTTTCTCTCCAAGCCCGCGTATTTGAGCCGGTTCGAGATCGAGGCGACGGCGATCGCCAAGCTCAATCATCCCAATATCGTCCATGTTTACACATTGGGTTCGATCGACAACATTCGCTTCATCGCGATGGAGTACGTCCAGGGTACGAACCTGAAGGAATACGTCATCCGGAAAGGGGCGCTGGATCTCCCGCTCTCGATCTCGATCATGCGGCAAACCGCCCAGGCGATCGCCGCGGCGGCGGAAGTGGGGCTGATTCACCGCGATATCAAGCCCGAAAACGTCCTCCTGACCAAGAAGGGGCGGGTCAAGGTCGCCGACTTCGGTCTCTGCCGCGATCAGGAAGCCGAGCCTGTCCACTTGACGCAACCGGGGATCACGATGGGAACCCCGAGTTACATGAGCCCGGAGCAGGCTCAGGGGCACGAGCTGGACCATCGGAGCGACCTGTATTCGATGGGAGTCACCTTCTACTACATGCTCGCGGGGGTCCCGCCGTTCAAAGGGGATACGCCGCTCGCGCTGGCGATCAAGCATGTCAAGGAAGCGCCCCCCAATCTGCGGGTTCATAGGCCGGACATCCCGGTCGAGCTGGACAATCTGGTCATGAAGCTCATGGCCAAGAACCCGAATGACCGTTTTCAGACGGCGAACGATTTGCTGCTGGAACTCTCCAAGGTCAAGGATCGGTTGCAGATCGGCACGGCCCAGCATTCCCTCTACGGGGATGGGCAGTCCGGCGCGACGTCCCTCGTCGCGAGCGGGGAAACCTTCCAGGCAATTCCAACGACCGTCCCAGCCGGCGCGACCGCCCGCACATCCGCAATCAGCGAACTCGGCCGATGGTTGCCTTCGCTCTTCGCATCCTTGTTCAGTTCGAAGATGACGATCCCCATCGCCCTGGCTGCGATTCTCATCGGGGGAGGCTTGGGATGGATGGCGCGCTCGCCCGATCTCCTGAAGGCGGGCGTGGTCGAAACGCGTCAAACTCCCGGGCTGTGGATGGCCCCGGACCTGAAATCGATTGCACGATTGCCGACGGTCGAGCAGCAGTATCGTCGAGCCCAACTTCTCAGTTCCGCCGATCAGCAACTGAGTGCCTGGCTCGCCGTCCCGGCCTATTATCCGACCGAGCGGGGGTGGGCGACGAAGTCCTACATTCAAATCGCCCACCTTCTCTTTCGCGAGAAAGATAAACGACGTCTTGCCGCGATGGCCGACGATCTGGAACGATGGAAGGATCCGAGCGGAAAAGAGCCCCTCACCGTCGACCTCGAACTGGCCCGGTTGATGAAAATCGGTGCCAGGATCTTGGAGCAGGAGGACCTCGAAGGGGTGGTCGATGGGCTCAACCGGATGCAACTCGACGAGGTCTATGAACCATCGTTCCTCAAGCTCGGCTATGTCATCGTTTCGGAAGCCAAGCAATTCGCGGACCATTCCAATGCTCTCGCCGCGAGTGGCAAACTGGCGACGATTCAGGCCTCGATCACTCCCAGGCTGATGGTGATCGAGGCCCTCAAGTCAGGCGGCGCGTTACGAAATCGGCCCCCCGGTTAAGCGACCAAGACCTCGGAACCCGGCAACGTCGAGTTGTGAGTCGATAGCAATGGGATTCATGAAACGAGCGAACGGCGATTCTTCGGGGCAAATCATCGAGCTCAAGCAGGATCGCGTCCTCGTCGGACGATCCCCCGAGCATTGCCACATCATCCTCGACCCCAACGGAGTGAGCCGCAAGCATGCCGAGATTTACCGGAAAGGGGAGGAATTCTTCCTGGCGGATCTCAATTCGAGGAACACGACGAAGGTCAACAACCTGAAGGTCATCCCCGGCAACGACCATCGACTTCAGCCCGGCGATCGCATCAACATTTGCGACGTGGAGTTCCTGTACTACCCGCGCCTGCCGAGCGAGCAGCCCACGCGCACCCAGGGCGACGAGATGCTCGTCACCGAGCCCGAGACCGACGAGGAGGATCCATACCTCCACACGCTCGACGCATCTCGCTCGAGCGCGCTGGCGAGCATGGTCAAGCCGGAGGTCAAGCTCAAGGCGATCCTGGAAATCGCCCGGAATCTCTCGACCGAGCTCAAGATCGATGCGGTCGCTCCCAAGATCCTCGACTCGCTGATGGACCTCTTCCCGCAGGCGGAGCGGCTCTTCCTCATCCTCGTCGATCCCGACACGAAGCGGCTGGTCCGCAAGGCGTTCAAGTATCGTCCGGTCAAGCGGGCGAGCTTCTCGGCCACCGTCCCGGCCGACGAAGTCCCGATGAGCATCAGCCGCTCCATCGTCAATCAGGTCATCGGCCAGAAGAAGGCGATTCTGAGCCAGGATGCGAGCACCGACAAGAACCTGCCGGTGAGCGCGTCGATCGCCGACTTGAAGATCCGCTCGGTGATGTGCGTGCCGCTCCTGACCCCGAATCATCAGGCCCTCGGGATCATCCAGCTCGACACCAGC
>CALKTZ010001248.1 GCA_937997355.1 uncultured Planctomycetales bacterium
TTGACAACCAGGCGGAGATTGGCGCGAATCATCCGGTTCTTGGCGTTGGTGTCTCCCCGGGCGATCGCCTCGGCGAGTTCCTTTTCCTCCGTCGCGGTCAGGAGCGAGTCTTCCTTGATCTGGCTCAGATAGGTGTGATGCGGGGAAGCAAGGCCCAGATCGCTCATATAGGTGCAATTCATTTGCCGGACTCCCAACTCAAGCGGCCTCACCAACTTCGGTGTTTCTAGTTGTCAGCCGGTTGAGCTTGATCGTGAGGAACTTGGCGTACTCGTGTCATTCAACGAGGCTCAATTCCGCGAGGGAGTTGGAACGGCAAGAGAGGCACTGGGTCAGCATTCGGGTCGCCGGATTCCAACCTTGGATACTTGAGCTGGAAGTTCAGTTGCAATCCCGGCAAAAATCCGGCAAAGAAAGTTCGAGTTTTTTTAAAACGTTGTAGAGTCAAGAAAATAGGAACCTGTCACCTCGTAAAGTGCCCTGTTTTGAGGGACAACAATGCTATTTTTAGCAATTAACGGGTCTATTCGGTCGTTTGTCCTGTTTTGTTACTCATTTTCCACTTGATTTATCGCGAGGCTTGATTGCTTAATAGGATGCTGTACGCTTTGCTTAAATCAGGAGGAATTGCCAGCCAGGCGTCGGTCCAATGACCAGGTTCTCCCACGATTGGGGGATGATGGAACCATCCGCTCGATGTTCGGGAGGAAGGTCGTTGAAGACTGAGGGACGCGTCCATGAGTGACGACGACTTCGAAGAACTCCTGCAAAAGACAAAGGAAGGCGATCCGGAAGCGGCTCGGCGCTTTCTGGATGTTTTCCAGACCGAAGTTCGTGCGATGGTCCGCAACCGTCTGCCGAAGAAGCTGCGCAATCGTTTCGACTCAATGGATATCGTGCAGCAGATCTGGACGAGCTTCTTTTCCGACCTGCACGAGAAACCCCGCCAGTTCGACAACATCCAGCATCTGCGAGGCTTCCTGGCGGGGGTCGCGAAGAACAAGGTGTTCCAGGAGCACCGTCGACAGACGATGACGGCCAAGTTCCAGATCGACCGTGAAGAGCCCCTTTACGTTCAAAAAGGGGGACAGGTCGTCCCGCGCGAGTTGGTCGGGACCGAGCCGACTCCGAGCAAGCATGCCCAGGCGGGCGACCGGTTCCAGCAACTGACGGCGGGCCGGCTGCCGCACGAGGTCGAGGTCATCAAGCTGCGACGACAGGGTTGGACATTCGAGGAAATCGCGGAACAGACCCAGTTGAGCGACCGGACCATCCGGCGGATCATCGACTCGGCCCGGGCACGACTGGAGTCCTCGCAATGACCCAGGCATTCCGGATCCGAGAGGAACTATCGAGGAAGCGGGGGAAGCGAGGGGAATCGGCTTCTTCCGAATCGAGTCCCGGCTGGCTTGAGCGGGAGGCATCCTCGCGCTGGTCAGAATCATCGAATCTGAAGGCCAGGATTTCCTTCGATTCGCAAGACTTCTCGATCATCGACGAGTTCACCGAGCGATGGGATCTGGGTGAATCCCCCAGGATCGAGGAGTTCCTGAGCCGAATCGCCCCTTCATCGAGGGAGCTTGCCGTCGAGTTGATCTACCGCCAATTCTGCCTGGAAGAAGCGGACGGATCGGAACCGAGCACGGAGTCTTATCTCAATCAGTTCGCGGACTATCGCGAGCCCCTTTCCCGGCTCTTCCGGCTTCACGACGCGATTTCGCAATCTCAGGTCCGCCGATTCGCCAATCTTGAGGGAGGCGAGGAGCCGGACGATTTCGCGCCGATCGAGCCCGAGCTTCCGGTCGTCGGGGATCAGATCGGCCCATTCCGGCTTTGTCGCGTCCTGGGCCAGGGGGCCTTCGCACGGGTCTTCCTGGCCGAGCAGACCGACCTCGAAGACCGCAAGGTGGTGGTCAAGGTCACCTCACGGCCTTCCCGAGAGCCCTGGCTGCTGGCCCGGGCTCGGCATGCGAACATCGTCGAGATCATCTCGCAATTCGAGGTCGACGGCGGAATCTTGCAACTGATCTGCATGCCGTTTCTCGGCGGTGCAACGCTCTCGGAACTGCTCAAGGAGGTTCGCCTTCGGAGGTCTCGGCCTCGCACCGGCGTCGAGCTTCTGGGCGACCTGGACGCTACGGCTGCCGCCGAATTCTCGGCCAACCAGCGATCCCAACTCTCGCGCAATATTCTGCAAGGCGCGACCTACGACCAGTCCCTGGCCTGGATCGTGGCCCGATTGGCGGAGGCCCTCGATTACGCTTCCAGCCGGAAGGTGGCGCATGGAGACATCAAGCCGTCGAATATCCTGATCGCGGCGGACGCCACGCCGATGCTCCTCGACTTCAATCTCGCCCAGGACTGGGCGATCGAGAATGAGGAACTCGGGCCGATCGACCGGGGGGGGACCCTGGCCTATATGTCGCCGGAACGACTTCGAGCACTGGCCGATCCCGGCCAAATGCTCGACCCGTCGCAGCCGGCGATCAATCCCCACACGGCCGACCTCTATTCCCTCGGCATGGTCCTCCTCGAAATGCTGGCCGACCAGGCACCAAGCGTCCCGGTCGAAATCGAGCCGGAGCCGGCCGGGCGTCCCGCGGCGGCGGCAAGCTTCCGGACCTCGGCCCGGCGACTCGCCGAGAAACGAGCGCGAACGACGCCGCGGGACTTGATCCAGGAAGTCGCCGGCAAACTTGTCCCCGGCTCGCTTCGAACGATCCTGGCCCATTGCCTCGAACCCGACCCCTCGCGACGCTACCAACATGGTCGGGAACTGGCCGCCGATCTCGATCGATGGCGGACCGACAAGCCGTTGTTATTCGCGCGCGAGACTCGGCTCCATGCAAACCGTCGACGTTTTCGAAAGGCTCGTCGACCGAGCCTGGCGGTGATGACGGTCATCCTTGTCGCCGCATCGGTAGGCGTCGGAGTTTCGAAGGCGTTGAAGACCGAAATCCGTCAAATCCTGAATCTGAATCGGATCACCTTGGAGCAGCTTGGTCTCGAAAAGCTGGCCAACCTCTGGGACGCCCCCGAAACGAGAACATTCGGATTTCTCCGTATTCCGATTTCGGGAGATCGCGGAGAGTTGTCGACCCGCCCGACGACCGGCGCGTCCGACTCGCAATCGTTCGGTTCGACGCGGCTTCGCCAGAGGGTCCAGTCGAAGGCGATGGAAATCGCAACCCTGGCGATCAAGGATTATCAGCTTCTCGCCCCAACAAACTGGCATGAGCGGGAGGACGTGCGAAATCTCCCCCAGGCGGAGCGCGAGGATCTCGAACTCTGGCTCATGGAACAGGCCTATCGCTACTGCCACGAGCTGGCAAACCGGCCCGACTCTCCCGACGATTGGGAGCGCGCCCTC
>CALKTZ010001249.1 GCA_937997355.1 uncultured Planctomycetales bacterium
GCCGTCAACATCGGCAATCCCCTTTAACTTGGTCGAGACGCAGTCCCTGACGCTTAAGACGAAACTCGTATTACCTGGCTGTTGCGAATTGCCCGATTCCACCTATTTGATTTTACACCATTCCCCGCGCTCTCGAAAAACCAACGAATCCCCCTCGCGCAACAGTTTGTACCAATCGCAACGAATACTCCTGCAGAGTCCGCCCTCAACGACGAGTCGCTAAAAATGAATTCGAACCTCCGTAAATCCGGCCACATTCCACGCACCGCGATGTCGCTGGGAGCGTTGCGAAGCCCGGAACCCGTGACCGCCTATTCGAAGCAGATGTGGGATGCCATCCTGGTAGGAGGAGGGCACAATGGCCTTGCGTGCGCGGCTTACCTTGCGCGTGCGGGGAAGAAGGTGTTGGTGCTCGAAGCGCGAGGCCGGGTCGGCGGGGCATGTACGGTCGGCGAGCCATGGCCAGGTTACCGAATTTCGCCCTGTGCGTATCTAGTAGGACTCCTGCACCCTCTGGTCATCGAAGAACTCGACATGGCCGGATATGGGTTTGAATGGTCACCGGCAAGTGCCGGCATGTTCGTACCATTCGAAGAGGGTTCCAGCATCCAACTCTGGGATGATGACGAAAAATGCGAGAAGGAAATTCGCCGGTTCTCCCCTCGGGATATCAAGGGTTGGAAGGCATTCTCGGATGTCAAACGTCGCCTGCGAGATGCCCTCCGACCGGAAGGGAATGACGATCTTTGGATCGGCCGCGCGCCCAGCCGAGAAGTCATTCTCCAGAGAATCGGGGCCGATGAAGACGCCCGAAAATTACTCTTTGATTGGTCGATGGTCGAGTACGTCGAAAAATTCTTCGATGATGAACGCTTGCAACTTGCCTATTTGGGTCAAGGAGTGATCGGTACCAACGCAAGTCCTCACGATCCCGGCACCGCCTCAATCCATTACCATCATCAATCCGGCCGACTTGGTGGAACCCCCGGCATGTGGGGATACGTCAAGGGGGGCATCGGCATGGTCTCCTTCATCCTGGCCGATATCGCCCAAGACGAAGGAGCCGTCGTTCTGACCGACGTGCCCGTCGCGAAAATCCTTCCGGGCGAAGGAGTCGAACTCGGCGGCGGCGAGCGGATTCGGGCCCGTAGCGTCATCGCCAATGCCGATCCGCGTACCGCCTTGCGACTCCTCGGCGATCATGCGGATGCAGCCTGGTCGAGCCAGGTCAACTCAATCCCGCAAGTCGGCTGCACCGTGAAATTGAACGTGGTCCTTCGCGAGTTACCAAGTTTCTCGGCTCGCCCCGGCACGGACATGCCGCATCATTATGGACAAATCAATATCGTCCTCGATAAGGAAGAGTGGCGAACCTTTCCGACGGAGGCCCGGAACGGCAAACTTCCACCTCGCCTATGGAGTGAGCTTTATTTTCAAACGGCGCATGATCGGTCGGTAGCTCCCGAAGGAGTTCACACCATGAGCGTTTTTGCCCAGTCGGTTCCTCACACCTTTGCCGAGGGAAACTGGGAAACCCGACGCACGGACGTTCAAAACGTGGCGATCCAATCGATTGGCCGATTTTGCGAGAATCTCGAGCGTTCGGTTCTCGAGGTTCAGGTGCTCGGTCCTCCCGATATCGAACGGGAAGTGGGGCTGACGGGAGGACAGATTTTCCAGGGAGAATGTCTTCCTAGCTATATGTGGGATCGAAGATTGACGCCCAACACACCGATGCCTGGTTTCTTTCTCTGTGGCGCGGCAACCTATCCCGGTGGCAGTGTAATGGGGATTAACGGGAGAAATGCCGCGATGGAGGTTCTCGGCTACCTGAACTCAGGTGCCAAGAACCAGGGCTAATCGCCCATCACCGCTTGGTAAGTTCCGTCGATTCGCAAATCCAAGCCAGCGAAGGGAAATGGCAACAATCGCTGGCGTATTCAAGAATTACGACATCACTCTCCGAAGCAGTGAGTTTTTAAACAACGCTTCGGAAGTATTCGAGGGTTTTTCGGAAACCTTCGGAACGATCGATCGTCGGTTTCCACCCGAGCAGCGTTTCGGCTCGCGTGATGTCGGGGCGTCGTCGCTTGGGATCATCCTGGGGAAGGTCGCGAAAATCGATCGTGCTCTTCGTACCGGGCACGAGGCCTAGGATCTCGTTCGCCAGTTCGAGAACCGTAATCTCGTTGGGATTGCCGAGATTGACGGGTTCGGAAAAATCGGTTTTGAGCAACCGGGCAATCCCATCCACCAGATCGGTCACGAAGCAGAAGCTCCGGGTCTGATCCCCTTTGCCGTAGACAGTGAGAGATTCTCCCCGAAGAGCCTGCTTCATGAAGTTCGGCAGAACACGTCCGTCATTCAGCCTCATCCTCGGGCCATAGGTATTGAAGATCCGTACAATTCGCGTCTTCACGCCATGGTAACGATGGTACGCCATGGTGATCGCTTCCGCGAATCGCTTGGCTTCATCGTAGCAGCCACGTGGTCCGATCGAGTTCACATGGCCCCAGTAGTCCTCCCGTTGCGGATGAACTTCGGGATCGCCATAGATTTCTGATGTGCTTGCCAGGAGGAAATTTGCATTTTTCGCCTTGGCCAATCCCAGCGCGTTGTGCGTGCCGAGCGAACCCACCTTGAGAGTCGGGATGGGGTGCTCCAGGTAATCAACGGGACTCGCCGGGCTCGCAAAATGAAGGATGTTGTTGACCGGGCCAACGATTTCAATGGGCTCGGAGACGTTGTGTTCGATGAATCGAAACCGGAGATTTTCTTGAAGATGTTCGATATTCTCCAACTGCCCGGTCAACAGATTGTCAACACAGAGCACCTCATGACCATCTTCGAGAAATCGTTCGCAGAGATGGGATCCGACAAAGCCCGCGCCGCCCGTGATGACAGTTCTCAATGATCCGCACTCCTACTAGGATATCCGGAAATGGTCCGGGCCGGGTCCAACCAGCCGCCACTAACTTACAATTCCGGGACCGAGTCGTGCAATCGGTGGTCGCGCTCATCCCTCCGGAGCGAGTGTCCACCTTCGAAGACTTTCTCGAGAACCCCGAAACAAGGCGGAACAATCGGGCAGTCATCGATTCGATCGCGCGTCCTTTCGGGAAAGCCGGAACAGGTTGAGGAGCCAACTCAGGAATCGTCGATGCCAGGTGGGTTCTGCCCTCGCCCTGCGTTTGGCGGCCCTGGCTTTGTTCCTTCGGGCCTGGTCCGGGGAGAATGGATCCATTTCGAGGCTGAATCCGAAAGGTAGGAATTCGGCGGGATAGCCGGTTTCCCGCATGAGGAGGACCATCATCAGAGCCGCGGCCAGATTGTGACTATGGATGATGAATCGAGTTTTCAGGAGGTGGCCTC
>CALKTZ010001250.1 GCA_937997355.1 uncultured Planctomycetales bacterium
GCGACCACGCTGCCGAGTCCCCCGTGCGCCAGGTGTTCCTCGGCGACGACCAGGGCGCCGGTCTCCTTGGCCGCGGCCACCAGGGCATCGCGGTCGATCGGCTTGACCGTGTGCATATCGAGCACCCGGGCCTGGATCCCATCGGCGGCGAGGGCTTCGGCCGCATCGAGCGCGGGAGCGACGAGCAGGCCATTGGCGACGATCGTGAGGTCGGTCCCCTGGCGAAGCTGATTCGCCTTGCCGATCTTGAACTCGTGCGAGCCGGCGGCATAAATCTTCGGCACGTCGGGACGGCCGACCCGCAGGTAGACCGGCCCCTTGTAGTCGAGCATGGCGGCGGTGGCGGCCTTGGCCGACTCTTCATCGGCCGGGACGATCACCACGAATCCCGGCAGGGCGCAGGCCAGCGCGACGTCTTCGATCCCCATCTGGGACGCGCCGTCCTCGCCGATGGAGATCCCGGCATGGCTGCCGACGACCTTGACGTCGAGTCCCGGATAGGCGACCGACATCCGAAGCTGGTCGTAGGCGTTGCAGGTGATGAACGCGGCGAAGCTGGAGACGAGACTCGTCTTCCCCGAGCTGGCGATGCCGGCGGCCACTCCGACCAGGTTGCTCTCGGCGATCCCGATGTTGAAGAAACGATCCGGATACTTATGGCCGAACCATTCGGTCCTCGTGGAATTGCTGACGTCGGCATCCACGACGACCAGGTTCGGGTGGTTCGCCCCGAGAGCTTCCAGAGCCCTGCCGAACGCGTCTCGCGTGGCCTTGCCCAACTCGCGTTTTGACTGAAGCGCGGAAGAAGCACCAGCCATGAATGTCTCCTTTTTCTACTCTGCCGCTCGAAGGGACGGATCAACGATCTTGAGAGTCGTCGCCACTCTTTTCCGGATCGAGTCGGCGCGAAATTTCGCGAACGATGAGAAGTTGTACCGTTGAGATCATGGGCAGGATCGGAATCCGACTCGGAATGATCGCGGGTCGGAAACCGATCGCTCGTCTTGCTACTGCCCGAGACGATTCATGGAGAGGCCGACCTGGCGATTGACAAGCCACGCGAGCGGATCAAGAGGCCGAACGCCGGTGTCAGCAAGAGAATCCTTGCTCCACCTCGGCGAGCGCCTCGGCGAGATATTTCTCCGGAAGCGGCTTGCCGTGGAAGTTGAGGTCTCCCAGCTTGGTGAGCAGCTTGAGGATGCCCTGCCCCTTGTGCGTCAGGGAGACGATCGCGGTGGGCTGTCCCTCGATGGCTCGGGCACGTTCGAGGGCCTTGAGGACCTCGCGCATGTCGTTGCCGTTGATCACCTGGGTGTGCCAGCCGAAGGCCGTCAGCTTCCCGTCGATCGGGTCCATGTTCAGGACGTCTTCGGCGGCACCGGTCTGCTGATAGTGGTTGCGATCGACGATCAGTGTGAGGTTGTCGAGCTTGTATTTGGCGGCGGAGGCGGCGGCTTCCCCGTTCTGCCCTTCCCCCATCTCACCATCGCCCGTCATGACGTAGGTGTGATAGCTCTTCTTGTCGACGCGGGCGGCCAACGAATGTCCGACGCCGATCGAGAGCCCCTGTCCGAGCGACCCGGTGGAGGCTTCAACCCCCGGCAACCTCTTCATATTGGGATGCCCCTCCACGGGGCTGCCCAACTTTCTCAGGGTCATGATCTCGTCGTGAGGGAAATAGCCGCTCTGCCCCAGGGCCGCGTAGAGCACGGGCGCGGCATGCCCCTTCGAGAGGATGAACCGGTCTCGATCGGGCCAGTGCGGATTCTTGGGGTCGTGCCGCAAGAATCCGCCGAAATAGAGGGCCGTGACGACCTCAGTCGCGGAGAGCGAGCTGCTGGGATGGCCGGAACCGGCCTCGGTCGTCATCTTCAAGATGTCCTGGCGGATCGACTTGGCTCGATCCTGTAGTACGCCAAGATTGTCGGACACAGGCATGGACTCCTCGTCTCTCGGCGCTCCCGCCCTCCCGCCGAGACATCGGCTCGCGATCCTGGGCCCGGGAACAGCTCGAGAATAAACTCTTCTCAAGTGAGCACCAAAGTTACCGACGAGTCGATGCTTCGGGCAAGAGGCTACCCAACTTCGCCCCCCGTCAGGCCCCCGCCCCGGGCCGGCCGAGGACCTCCCTTTGCTGGCCCAGCTCCCTCCGGGTGGCGATCGCGTTCACCGCGTTGATGTAGGCCATGGCCGAGGCTTCCACGATATCGGTCGATGCCGCGCGGCCCCGGAAGCTCCGGTCGTTGCTCTCGACTTCCAGTTCGAGGGTCACCTCCCCCTGGGCATCGTTCCCCTTGCTGACGCTCCGCACCACGAATTCGCGGAGGTTTGCACGCACGCCCGTCACCCGCTCGACCGCCTTGAAGATCGCGTCGACCGGGCCGTCTCCGATCGCGGCGTCCTGGACGATCTCGCCATCCGGCCTGCGAATCGAGATCGTGGCGGTCGGCAAGACGCTCGTGCCGCAGGTCGTGTGCAGCGAGAGCAATTCCCAGTGTTTGGAGTCGTCGTCCAGCAGCTTCTCGATCAGGACGACCAGGTCCTCGTCGTAGACTTCTTTCTTCTTGTCGGCGAGCGCCTTGAAGTCGTCGAAGACCCCGGCGAGTTGCTCGTCGGTCAGGTTGAAACCCAGCTCGACGACCCGCTCCCGGAGGGCGTGACGCCCGGAATGCTTGCCCAGGACCAGGTCGGTTCGGGGCACGCCGACATCCTCCGGCTTCATGATCTCGTAGGTCGAGCGTTCCTTGAGCATTCCGTCCTGATGGATTCCCGACTCATGGGCGAAGGCGTTGCGGCCGACGATCGCCTTGTTCCGCTGCACACCGAGTCCCGTGATCGTCGAGAGCATCCGGCTCATGGGATAGAGCCGCTCCGAACGAATCCCCGTCCAGAGGCCGTAATAGTCGAACCGGGTCTTCAGGGCCATCACGATCTCTTCGAGCGCCGCATTGCCGGCCCGTTCGCCGATCCCGTTGATCGTGCATTCCACCTGCCGCGCGCCGGCCTCGCAACCGGCCAGCGTGTTGGCGACGGCCAGCCCCAGATCATCGTGACAGTGGGTGCTGATCACCGCGCGATCGATGTTCGGGACCCCCTCCTTGAGTGCGCGAATCACCTTGGCATACTGGCTGGGGGTGGCATAGCCGACGGTGTCCGGGATGTTGACCGTGGTGGCCCCGGCGTCGATGGCCGCTTCGACGACCTCCTTGAGAAAGTCGATCTCGGTGCGGGCGGCATCCTCGGGGCTGAATTCGATATCCTGGCAAAGCGCCTTGGCCCGGCGGACCCCGGCGACCGCCTTCTCGATGATCTGGGCCTTCGTCATGCGGAGCTTATGCTCGCGATGGATCGCCGAGGTCGCGAGGAAGACATGAATCCGAGGATGCTGGGCAAACTGGATCGCTTCCCAGGCGCGGTCGATATCGCGATCGTTGCAGCGGGCGAGGGCGCAGATGGAGGCCCCCGCAATCTCGGCGGCGATCGCCCGGACCGCCTCGAAATCGCCGACCGAGGCGATCGGGAAGCCCGCCTCGATGATATCGACCCCCAACGCCGCGAGCGCACGGGCGATCTCGAGCTTTTCCGGAGTATTCATGCTCGACCCCGGCGACTGTTCGCCATCGCGCAAGGTCGTGTCGAAGATTCGAATTCGATCGGCTTCGGGCAGGGATGTGATCGCTGTCGGAGACGTGTAGGACATCGTCATCGGACTCTCTCTTGGTCGTTACCAAGTTGGTTCAATGGGATCGAAACACACCAATTATCCGAGGAGTGGGCACCTTCGAAGGACCGGGCACCCTTCGCGAGAATGATCTTGCGCCCCGACCGACATGACGGCTTGACTCGGATCTGTCCGAAAACGACAAAAGCCCCGAGCTCCACCGATCAGGCGGGTCTCAGGGCTGGCCTTAAAACTTCGCTCACAGCGAGCGCGTGAACCCTAAGAACCCGTATGCACCCGGCCGGTAAGGCCGAGCGTAAGGCTAAGTCGAAGGTTCAGTCGCGCGATTTGCATCTGTGGGCTCCGAGGATTGGCTCCTGCCAACACCATGATCATATTCCTCCAGACCGGCCAAGGTCAATGGGGAAAGTCGGACGCCGAGCGTTGGAGTGATGTTCCCCGCACCCGCCGTATCGTCAATCAGACTCGGGCTCGCGAAACAAGGTTCGAAACCCATTGATCACGAGGGAATCGCCGTCCCGGGAACTTTGCAGCCCCGTGTATCCAAGCTCTCGCAACTCCGCGTCCCGCCGACGGTCCAGGACGATTTCCGCCGGCCCATTGACGACGGTGTCTCCGTCCTCATCCTTCGTGTAGAAGTAGAGCTGCCGGCCAATCCTGGCGCCAGACTCGAAAAGCTCATTCACTCCTTCACGGCCTTCCTGAGTAAAGGCATCATTCACGACGGTCGCCACGAGATAGACGGCACTCATCCAGGTGAGTCGTCCTGGATCGACCGAACCGGCATCTCGACCCAACTCCTCGAACGGAAACTCCTCGACGACCGAGGTATCCGCCCCGTAAGGGGGCCGGGCCAGAATCCGGGGCATCGCCAGGACCACCGATTGCGCCGCCTCCGAGGCTCTCAATTGATTCCAGGCTCGGGCGGATTCCGGATCGCCCCCCTCCCCCAGCACTGCATCATCGTCGAGCTCGGACCAGCTTGCCAAACCGCAGTGGGTCGGCGAGCCCGAGGCCAGCACCAGGCAACCGGCCGACGCCGCGACGTTCGCCAACTTGCCCAGCAAGGTGATATCGTCCGGACAACTCGCGAAATCGTGATCATCCACCAGGACCGCGTACGGCTCTTCCCCCTCCTGTTCTCGATAAGCATTGAGCTTTCGCGAAAGCCGGCTCGACTCGATCGCGGATTCCGAGGCGAGATCCTCGGCAAGCTCGGATTTGGACACGTTCAGGACCCGGATCTTGAGCGAGGAATCGGTCTCGCTCCGTCGAACCAGTTCGAACAGACCTCGCCATGAAGCTTCGAGCGCCTGGAACGTCGGATCGTGGAGGATCTTCGCGAGTTGGTCGGAGACCTTCCGCTCGATCCATCGGATGACGTTCTGGGCGGTCTCGGAAGTATTCTTACTCCTCGAGATCGTTCCTTTCAACGCATCGCCGATCAGCGATTTGACGATATCGGGCGTTTCCGAACGCTCCTCGCGGCGGGTCGCGCCGAGGACCTGACCGAGCAGGCCCATATCTTCCGAGTCATCCGATGCGGGTGTTGAGTTCGGATCGTGAGCGCTCATGGGATCGTGCCACAGGATAAGGTGAATGGATTGGTCTTCCCAGAAAATCCCGCGTTGGCGTGAATTCACTTCTCGACTTCGAGCCGCCCTCGGAGGCCCCCATCCTCGAAGTTGATGCCGAAATCCGCCTTGCGGAAATCCGGCAGCGGATTCTTCAGATCCTGCCCGTCGACCGGCTCACCGGGTTGTCCCACGGCGGTCGATTTCATCGTCTGCCAGCGCTCATCCCAGACGTATTTCCCCCCCGCCGGACAGATCAATCGTTCTCCCCAAAGCTCCTCATGCATCTGCACCGGGTCTCGATCGGGGAAGAGCCGGCGCCATTCGGTGAGGATCGGCAGATTGTTCCAGCTCTGCTCCCGCGCCAGGTCTTGATACCCGACGGCACTGAGCCCTTTCAACAGGCCCCAACCACC
>CALKTZ010001251.1 GCA_937997355.1 uncultured Planctomycetales bacterium
GCCGAACTTACCGAGCCCCAGGTTGACCAGCGCGATCAGGCCGAGGAAGGCGATCAGCATCGCCGCGATGTTCAGGGTGAGCGCGAGCCCTTCGCGGGTCCCTCGCGAGATGGCGTCGAGGAGATTGGCGTCTTCGGTCGTCGAATCGATCGCGAGCTTGCCGAGGGTTTCGGGTGTCTCGGTTTCCGGCACCAGGATCTTGGAAATCATGATCGAGCCGGGGGCCGTCATGATGACCGCCGTGAGGATGTGCCGGGGCTCGACGCAGAACGCGATATAGGCCATGACCATCCCCCCGGAGACGTGGGCCATGCCCGACGTCATCACTGTGAGCAGCTCCGAGTTGGTCAGACGGGCCAGGTAGGGGCGGATCGTGAGGGGCGCCTCGGTCTGGCCGAGGAAGAGGGAAGCGGCCACGTTCAGGGTTTCGGCCCCGCTCGTCCCCATCAGCCGGGCCAAGGTCCAGGCGAATCCCCGGACGATCCATTGCATGATCCCCAGGTGATACAGGGCGGCGAACAGGGCCGCCACGAAGATCACCGTCGGCAGGACGCGGAAGGCGAAGACGAATTTTGCCGGACCGTTGGGATCGACGATTGCATGGCCGAACACGAATTCCGACCCGACCAGGGCGCAGTCCAAGACCGATTCCACGGCATCTCCCGCCGACCGCAACAGCTGGATCCCCGCCGAGACCCGCAGCACCAGGAAGGCGAACAACCACTGGAACGCGAGCCCCCAGAAGATCATCCGGTTCGAGACCGCCGCGCGATTGTCCGAAAGGTACAATGCCACTCCGATGATCGCGAACATGCCGACGAACCCTCGGAACCGATCCCCCAGGTCATACAGGTCGACCGACTCCGGCAAGGCAATCTGCCAGCGATGAGAACCGATCGAAATCTCCCAGACCTTTCGAACCGAAACCGGCCCTTGAAAAACAAGCTCTTCCGACTCCTTTGGCCCGGCGGGCTTCGCATCCGAGGGATTCGATTCCGCCGGTGCTTTTTGCGTGAGGAGGAGCGTCGAGACTCGCCCCGGCTGCGCGGCATTCCCGATCGAGCAAAGACTCAATGACCCGACGAAGATGGGGAGGAAGAGCCATGACCGGATCATGAGCGATGCCCCCCGGAAGCCTGGTCGAAACATGCGGGCTCCTGTTCCAGGCCGATGCGTTCCACGATCAGGGGAGCCCGCTCGGGGGGGCTCTCGGCGATCGTGAAGGCGCCTTCAATGAGGTCACGCGCCTCGGCAAGCTTCGTTTGATCGTTGACGAGCATCGTACAAAGCGTTTCGCCTTCGCGAATCTCGTCGCCAACTTTTTTCGCGAGGATCACCCCGACGGCCGGATCGATCGACGAATCGACCCTCGACCGGCCCGCCCCCAGGAGCATGGTCGCGTGACCGATCGGCCGGGCCTTGAGCGACGCGACGAACCCCGGTCTCCCGGCCTTGATTTCAACCCTGGCCCGCGCGACGGGGAATCGTTGGGGTTCATCAATGACCCTCGGATCTCCTCCCTGAACCTCGATCAGCCTGGCGAATTTTTCGAGCGCCGAGCCGTCGTCGATCGTCCGGCGGCAAATCCGGCGGGCCTCCTCGATCGATTCCGCCTTGCCTCCCAGCAGGACCATCTCGGCGGCGAGCTCCAGTGAAAGGGTGAGGAGGTCGTCCGGGCCATGTCCCCGGAGGCAGTCCAGGCATTCCGCCACCTCGACCGCGTTCCCCACGGTCAGGCCGAGAGGCTGCTCCATCGAGCTGATCACCGCGACGACCTTCTTGCCGAGGCCGCGACCGATCTCGATCATCGTCCTCGCCAAAATCCGCGAATCCTCGATCCGTTCGAGAAACGCGCCGTTCCCGGTCTTTACGTCCAGGACCAGCCCGTCGATTCCCTCCGCCAGCTTCTTGGACATGATCGACGCGGCGATGAGGGGGATCGATTCGACCGTGGCCGTCGCATCGCGGAGCGCGTAGAGGAACTTGTCGG
>CALKTZ010001252.1 GCA_937997355.1 uncultured Planctomycetales bacterium
TCCAGGTCTCCTCACCTCACTTTTCGACCGTTGCGCCGGGCCATTTCATGCAGGCATCCGGCAGATCCGGGCGCGCGGGAATTCTTCGCATAACCGCGCCAATCCTGCCAGGCGATAGATTTCCCTAAGAACCGTAAATCCACAGCACGCATCATTCTTCTCAAAACGCCAGAATTTCCTATGCTTCCAAAGGCATGTCAAGTTATCAGAGGCTTGTGCCGATTCATTGGTATCGTGAAACCATGAGCGGCAAAGGGCAGGAGCGATCAGGAATGGACGTCCTCTTCTTATTCGCGTCTTGAGCGTGCATGAGAAGGATTACCTTTTCGGCGGTAGTGAGCGTGAGAGCTTGCGATGAGTAGAGATGCCGGCGGGGTGATCGACGGAAGAGTCGGTAAGGAGGCCGAGTCTTTGCCGGGATGGGACAGCGTCTGGAACGTCGTCCGAAGGGAGACCGTCATAGTACCGACAAATGAGACCATTTGGATCGGTGCGGGCGTCGCGCTGAGGGGAAGCTTCTCGGCCCGGAGAAGCGGACTCTTCAGCGTGTTCTGAGGCGGCACACCTTTGGGGAATAACTGATTTCAGCGGACCTGTTTCGACCGACGAGATGAGGATCTTCATGGCCCGGATTCGCCGACATCGCCGTGATACGGTTCAGAGCCCCCTGGAGACCTATCTCCGGGAAATTAATGAAGTGGCCCTGCTGACCGCCGATGAAGAAAAAATGCTTGCGCACCGAATCGCCGACGGGGATAACCAGGCGAGGGACCGCATGGTCCGCGCCAATCTCCGCCTCGTGGTGAATATTGCCCGCGGCTATGTCGGTAAAGGATTGGCGCTTCAAGATTTAATCGAAGAAGGAAACCTGGGTTTGCTCCGGGCGGTCGAGGGATTCGATCCCGCCGTGGGGACCCGGTTCAGCACCTATGCCAGTTACTGGATCAAGCAATCCATCAAGCGGGCGCTCGTGAATACGGCCAAGCCGATTCGAATCCCCGCCTATATGGTCGAGCTGCTCTTCAAGTGGCGCAGGATGTCCTCGGATTTGCAGGATGAGCTGGGCCGTCCGGCGACCTTCGAGGAGATCGCCAAATCGCTGGAATTGCCCAAGAAGAAGCAGGCCATCGTCAAGAAGGCGATCAAGGTCTATAACCTCGTCCCGCAGACCGACCAGTCCGAGAGCGGCTGGAGCCTGGGGGAGATGATCATGGACGAGCGGACCCGCACCCCCGACGTCGAGATGGTCGAGGCCGACAACCTACGGCTCGTGATGAACCGCCTCGACCAGATGGATAAGCGCGAGGCGACGGTCCTCCGGATGCGGTTCGGGCTCAACGATGCCCCGCCCAAGACGCTCAAGGAGATCGGCGAGTCGCTCGGCCTGACGCGCGAGCGCGTCCGTCAGATCGAGAACGAGGCGCTCGGCAAGCTCTCGGCCTCGATGCTGAGTGATTGACATTCGCCACCCTCTCAAACCGACGATGCGCGGAGCCGCCGGCCGATTGCGACGATCAGCCCTCCCGCGAGGAAGACGAGGAGCGTGGTCGGCTCCGGGACCGGGGGAGGGCGTCGAATCCCTTCTCCGTTGGATCGCAGGTCGGTGAGCGGCTTTCCGCTCGAAAAATCGGACGTGAACTCCCCGCGAAACGTGCTGTCCGCCTGGGGGATGATCCTCAGATAAACATCCGAGCCGAACTGGTCCGCAAGCTTCCCCCCGGTAATCTTCATGTTCAGGTCGAATGCGTCCATCGCGCTCTTCCTGGACGTCGAGAGTTGAGCCCGCGCCCCGAATGAGATCGGCCGCCCCTCCAGCAGGACGCCGTCATACGTTTGATCACCGATGACCACCGTCCCCCGGAGCTGGAACGAGTTGTTCGGCCCTTCGACCAACTTGCCCTTCTCGTCGAGCACGACCAGCCGGCAGCTGTCAGGCAGCGCATCCTCGATGCGCCCGCGCTCGGCCGCCAGCAACTGTTCGCGGAACGCG
>CALKTZ010001253.1 GCA_937997355.1 uncultured Planctomycetales bacterium
TCGCGGCGAGCAGGTTCTCCCCCTCGCTGCGCCACTCCCAGAAGACCGTCCGTTGGGGAGGCGGGCTTGTTCGTTGCCAGATGGGGAGTTGGTTCACGCCGTCGACCTTCCAGCCTGGGTCCGGCGTTCCTCCCGCCGCCGCCATGAAGGTCGGCAAGAGATCGATCAAGTGGATGACATCGTGCGAGACGACTCCGCCAGGAATCTTGCCGGGCCAGGCGACGAGCCCCGGCACGCGGATGCCCCCTTCCCAGAGGGTCCGTTTCTGCCCTCGAAAGGGACGGTTGCTGTCATGGGCATAGGAGGTGCCGAGATTCCCCTTTTCGAAGGTCGCGCCATTGTCTCCGGTGAAGACGATGAGCGTGTCGTCGACCAACCCATGCTGTTCCAGTGCGGCGACGATCCGGCCGACATTGAAATCGATCCGGGTCACCATGGCGGCGTAGGTGGCGTTGAGCGGTTTCGTCGGGTCGGCCTCGGGGAACTTCCCCTTGTGTTTCTCGATTTCCTCCGCCGGAGCGGCGATGTGGAAATGAGAGGCCACGAAGGAGAGATCGAGGAAGAATGGCCGATCGCGATGGCGGCCGATGTAGTCGATCGCCTTGTCGGTCGCCAGATCATCGACATAGCCCGACACGCCGACTTTCTCTCGCCCCTTCCAGAGATAGGTGGGGAACTTCTCCCAGGCATGAACCGCGTCGACGAACCCGAAAAACTCCTCGAAGCCTTGATCCAGGGGATGGACGTAATCCTGTTTCCCGGCTCTTGGCTTCCCGTGGTGCCACTTCCCGAAAAGCGCCGTGGAGTATCCGAGCGGCCGAAGGGCCTCGGCGATGGTCGTCTCCTCCGAGGGGAGATCCTCGTCATTCTTGCTGACGCCATCATGGATCGTGTATTTCCCCGTCAAAAAAGCGGCCCGGCTGGGCGCGCAGACGGTCGCCGCCGAATAGCAGCGATTCAAAATCGTTCCGGCCCCGGCGAGACGATCCAGGTTGGGGGTTTTCCACTCGGTCCGACCATTGAAGCCGACGTCTCCCCACCCGAGGTCGTCGGCCACGATCAGGACGATGTTCGGTCGACGGGCCGAGGTTTCGCCCATTACTTCCGAGACCGCGGGCATCACGCCCAGGAACGCGATCACGAACAGTTTGAAACCAGAACCCATCCCTCGCCGCGAATCCGTCATCGCTCCCCCCCGAACAAAATGTGTCATCCCGCAACCATTATCATCGAGGAGAGTTGCCGGGCAACCAGGTACGTCGGCCCGCGAAAGGGCTTTTCAACGAAACGCAATTGCGAGTGGGAACGGGAGGATTTCTTCCCGCCGGGATCGCGGGATGTTACGTTTCATTACCGATCACGGTGACAAACCAGTCTACGCTGAAAGTCAGCTTGTGAAGCCTGATCGTAGCCCGGGAGGATGCTCGTGGAAGCCAACATGATCGGTGCCTATGGTCCCTGGGCGGCGGGGCTCGTTGGCGATCGGGTCTCGGAGCTATCGTTCCGGCACGACCGCAATCAACCCGAGCACCTTGATGCCTGGAAGGCTCGGGCCCGCGAACGAACGTTCGCCTGCCTGCTGGCGCCCGAGACCGGCGGGACGCCAAAAGCCCAGGTCCAGCATCGGTTCGAATACGATGGTCTACAGATCGAGCATCTGAGCTGGCAACTCCCCTACGGCCCTCCCACGGAAGCCTACTTCCTGAAGCCGCTCGGCGCCGAAGCACGCCTGCCGGCCGTCCTGGGCCTGCATGACCACGGGGGGAACAAATACTTCGGGACCCGCAAGATCATCCAGGTTTCCGACACGCTCCACCCCATGATGGCCAGACATCGCGGCTATTACGGCGGCGTCAGTTGGGCCAATCGGCTGGCGAAGCGCGGGTATGCCGTGCTCGTTCACGACTCCTTCACGTTCGGCAGCCGTCGCGTGCGAGTCGGAGACGTCCCTCCCGTCATTCGAAAGGGGCTCAAGGAAATCAATCCGGAGTCGGAGAAGGAGATCGAGGCCTACAACCGATTCGCGGCGGACCACGAGCACATCATGGCCAAGAGTCTGTTCTGCGCGGGGACGACCTGGCCGGGGATTTTCCTCGACGAAGACCGGCGAGCGCTGGACTATCTCTGTTCTCGGGAGGATGTCGATGCTTCGCGGGTCGGCTGCGCCGGCTTATCGGGAGGAGGACTCCGGACTGCCTATCTCGGCGGCCTCGACGACCGCATCAAGTGCGCCTGTTGCGTGGGGATGATGACGACCTGGCGCGATTATCTGCTGAACAAATCCCACACGCACACCTGGATGATTTACATCCCGGGGATCGCCAACGACCTCGATTATCCGGAAATCTACGGCCTACGCGTCCCCTTGCCGACTATGATCCTGAACGACAACGACGATCAGCTTTTCACACTCACCGAGATGAAGCGTGCCGATAGGATTCTCGCGGAGGTTTTCGCCAAGGCCGGCGCGAGCGAACGCTACCGTTGTTCCTACTATCCCGGCCCGCACAAATTCGACCTCCCCATGCAGGACGAAGCCTTCGCCTGGTTCGACCGCTGGCTGAAAAACGCCTGAAAACTTCCGCGAGGAAAACATCGTCTTCGAGGCGGGAAGTTATCGCGCAAAAGCGACCATCCTGGCCGGAATATCCCGACGAGGATGATCGCTGAGGAAGATTTCAGTTCCGCGTTCAGGCGAGGATCACGACAACCGGCTCGATCAGAACTGGTCGGCGGAGATCACTTCGCCTCCCTTGGCGGTGACCAGACCTCGCAGGGTGACGACGCTGATGGTGTCCTTGATGAACCGCACGCTGCCGTCGCCGAAGACGCAGTTGACGCCCCCCGGGTGATAGGAAAACAGCTCGTCATTGGCGCCCGCGTTGTTACCGCCGGTGGTCCCGGTCTGGGCCCAGGGGGCGGTTTCATTCATCGGGCGGGCCTTGTTGTTCGGGGCGCCGGAGACGCCGTATGCCTGATCGGGCTCGGCCCATCGCCAGTAGCGACGCTTGATCGTCATACCGCCCGCGGGGCCTTGTTCACCGGCCGGAACGGTCCGGGTCTGATAGGCGTCGATCTGGACGCTTTCGAGGTAGGGGCTGATGAAACGGGAGTCGCGGCCGGCGTCCTCGCCGATCATGATCGTGTTGCTGGTGCCGTCGGTGATCTCGCCGATCGCCGTCTTGCTCTGGTGGAGCAGGCCGTCGATTCGCGACGCCTTGTTGCGGTACGGGGTCGCGGCGCTGTAGTTAGTGTTGGTGCCGGCCGGGTCGATGTCTGTGTAGCAGGTCGCGCCGTAGTCGGCGATGCCGTAGCCGCCGTTCGTTGCCGAGATCGGATCATTCGGATCGGTGCCGTCCCGGGAGCCGCCGCTCCGCTGGGTCGACGGGCAGAGGAAGAAGTTGAAGACGGTGCTGGCGCCGGTGTAGTTCATGCCGGTCGCTTCGTTGTACTCGACGTTGAAGTTGAGGGCGTTGAAGGAGCCGTTGCCCTCGGCGAACGGAAGGACGCGGGCCAGGGCGCTCCAGCCGCCGTCGACGAACTGGGTGCGAGGGACGTCGCCGGCGGTCACCTGGTAATAGGTCGATTCGCCGGACGGGGGGAAGCAGGTATTGGCGCTCTCATAATTGTGCATGGCCAACCCGATCTGCTTCAGATTGTTGACGCACTGAATACGACGAGCCGCTTCGCGGGCCGACTGCACGGCCGGAAGCAGCAGGGCGATCAGGACCGCGATGATGGCGATCACCACCAGGAGTTCAATCAAGGTGAATGCTGCGCGTTTCGCTGGCGACTTCATAAGAATCATTCCTCCGAAAAACCGGCAAAGGCCGGATGCACTTCGAGTCATCATTTCCAGTCAATGCGATCGCTCGTCACGGACGGCGATCCCCGTCGCGCCATGGGCACGACAAAATACCGCGGTAGGAGCCTGTCGGTTCGGTTTCAGCCTTTGGCTCTCGCCGGTCCCTGGCTGCTGGTTTTGCGTGTCGCGGCCTTCAACAGGTGGAAAGGTTCCAGCTTGTTTTCGCCCGGGCCGATCGTTGCCGTCAGATCCGATGTATCCTCATTGGAGTATCGGACCGGGAATGGGAATGCTGCCTTTCGCGGGGTTGATCGACCCGTCACCTGGGGAAGGCTCGCTTCGTCGGGTTCGATTCGGATTCGGTAGGAGCCTTCGGGAACGCCATCGCCCAGGTTGGAGCTGATGTGGAAGATCCCGCTCGCGTCGAGTCTCCCTTCAAATTCCATCCCACGCTCGCGGCTCACGAGGATGACCCGCCCCGCGCCGAGGGGCTTCCCATCATCGAGCAAGACAGTCCCTTCGACGGGGTGGAGGGTCAGATTCCCCGGCGAGTCCGGATCTCCGCATCCTTCAAGGCCGAGGACGGCGGCGAGCGTCAAACTTCCCCACAAGCAGAGCCGGCGCAGGTTGATTTTGACATTCATGGTCGGTAGAGCCACTTCCCGCGAACGCCTATGTTCGACCTCGATCATGGATCGGAACTGATCACCTCGTTCGTCCGCGGCGTCGGCGGAAGAGGGTGCGTTCAGTCGTCGGTGAACTATAACAAGCCGAACCGCGCGGTGTGTGAATGCTCGATGAATGTCCGTTGAGACCTTGGAGAACTTATGAAGAGGATGAATTGAAGGGCCTGGCGACGAGGTCACGCCGGGTTGAAATCGATGCGAGGCCGACGGCCTCAAGGGGCGAATCCTCGACGATACCGGCCCGGAGCGGTTGACAATTCCTCCTCCTCGATGACGGCCGCGTGTCCCGGATGCGGCCGTCTCTCAATCGAGCGCAATCATTCGACCACGTGTACGAAGATGGCATTGTGCGTCGGATTGTCGGGGATGAGACCGCGGATCAGCACGACATGGTCCCCGGGTGCGATCATCCCGCGTTCGCGACACCAGCCATCGGCATAGACGAGGGCCTGCTGGGCTTCGGTCATCCTCTGGACATGGAGCGGGGTCACCCCCCAGTAAAGGGCCATGGCCCGTACCGTGTTCAGATCGGTCGCGAGGGCGAGGGTCGGGGTGGCGTTGCGTTGCTTGGAGAGGACGAGGGCCGTACGGCCTGAGAAGGTCGCCACGACGATCTGCGCGGCGTTGAGATGGCGGCTGAGCAGGCTGGCCGACTGCACGACGCTTTCGGTCACGACCGTGAGCATTCCGGCGGGGGCGACGTGGTTCGCATCGGCCTCGCCGACTCCCAGGGCGACGGCTTCCGCGAACGACCTGGACAGGGCGCCCGGGTAAAACTTCTCCGAGAACAGCAAGTTCTCCGCCTCGCTGGCGATCCGGCTCATGGTCGCCACCGCTTCGACCGGATAGGCGCCGATGGCGGTTTCGCCCGAGAGCATCACCGCGTCGGTGCCGTCGAGCACCGCGTTGAAGACGTCGGTCGCCTCGGCGCGGGTCGGGCGGCTCGAAGATTCCATGCTATTGAGCATCTGCGTCGCCGTGATGACGGGGATTCGCGCATGATGGCAGGCGCGGATGATCTGCTTCTGGACGGCGGGAACTCGTTCGACGTCGAGCTCGACGCCGAGGTCTCCCCGCGCGACCATCACCGCGTCGGTCTCGTCGATGATCGCGTCGAGATTGGCGACCGCCTGGGGCTTTTCGATCTTGGCGACGATCCGGGCACGGCATCCTCTCGCCTGGAGTTCGTTCCGAAGCTGGACGATGTCGTCCGCCGAGCGGACGAAGGAAAGGCCGACATATTCGACGGAATGCTTGGCGGTCCAGTCGAGATCCTCGATATCCTTGTCCGTCAGCGCGGCGACGCTCAGGGCCGCGCCGGGGATATTGATCCCCTGCTTCGAGCGAATTCGCCCGGGCAGCGTGACCCGAAGCCGTGCCCCCTTCTCGTCGCGCGCAACCACCTCCATGGCGACGGCGCCGTCCGCGAACAGGACGGCCTGAGAAACCTCCAGGTCGTGGGCCAGTTCCCGATAGGAGCAGGTGAGCTCATTCGGCCCGTTCGGCTCGATCTCGGAGGTCAGCAGGAATTCGGCGTTCAGGGCGCATTCGATGACGTCATCGGGGAGTTTCCCCAGCCGAATCTTGGGGCCGCAGAGATCCTGAAGGACCGCGACCTGATGCCCGACGGCGTCGGCCGCCGCTCGGATGGCGTTAAGCACCTCGGTATGTTCGGCATGAGTTCCGTGGGAAAAGTTGAGGCGGAATACGTCGACTCCCGCCTCGACCAAACTCTTCAACACGGCCGGATCGCGAGATGCGGGCCCGATGGTCGCCACGATCTTGGTGCGAACTTTCCCCAACGGCTCATGATGGCGATTCGTCACAATCGATTCCTTCCTGTATTTGCGAACATCCTCCATCCTGGCTGGGCGACTGACTCGCCACGCGCATCAACCGCATTGTAGTGCAACCCACCCCCGCTCTCCAGGGTTATCAACCCCTGCTCATGCCCCGCAGGCGCGAGTGGATTGGGATTCTCTCGTTGAACCCCAACCCCGAGCAATTGCGATGCGGCAATTCCCGGCGTGACGGAAACCGCAAAACCGAAAGACTTTGTCCCCAAAGCGGTCGGCTCCGACTTGTCTCTCGGTAACGCCGGGATAAATTTGCATGGCATCCGGGATAGGTCCGGGCGTTAATCTGAAAAAATAAGGAATGCTGCCCAACAAGGGGTAAAGCCGGCAAATCTTTTCGAGGCACGATCCCCGCCTGATCACACTGCTTGCTTGCAATGATAAAATCACTCCAAAGTCCGATGGGCCGATTTCGAACGAGATCCGGATTCTTTCGAACTTTCGCCCTTGGTTGCAAGTAGATACGAATTGGGGATATCGATTACACGAATTTGACAGGGGGGCGTTGAAGGCTCATGAAGCGAATGTTCGCCACCGTTGCCCTCCTGGCCGCGCTCGGTGTATTGCTCAAGCTGGCGGCTCATTCCCCAACCTCCGAGCCGCAAACGCCCCCGATCACGTCGACCGGAACAACTCAGGCAACACCGGCCGATCCGGCCTCGATCGATCTCGTCGAGAAGTATCGATCTCAACCGGAATCCGAGCGTGTGCTCGTCGCCCGGGTCTGGGACAAATACCGGCAGATGGCGATCATGATCGATCGGACCGACGGCCTCCGGGGATTGGAGCTTCTCGACCGGCTCGATCTCGAAGCAATCTTTCTTTACGAGAAACACCCGAGCGAATTTCGGCAGCTTCGAGAATTGCTGAACGACCAGGCGGCGGCCGAAATCCTGCTCCGCTGGCGGGAGTATTTCGGCCTCAAGCGAGGGGATGACACCGATCGCGGAACGTTGATCGCCGAGGTCGCTCAGCTATCCGCTTCTCAAAAGCAGCTGGTCTCCAAGTTCCCGAACGTCCTCCCGATCATGCTGGCGGACCCGGCCGGCGTGATGGATCTCGCGGAAGCATTCGGAGAGAATCACGCGGACCTCACCGATGCCTTCGCGATCCTGAGTCTCGTGAGCCTGGAATCGGGCTCCGCCGACCTCCGCGCGGCCGAACGCATCCTTGAGCAACACGGGACGCTCGCGATCGAAGGGTTCCGCACATTGGGGCTCGATGGGTTCGCGCTCGTCGGGCTTTTCGGCCCCGTTTTCGAGGAACTGGGAACGTCCGTCCCTCTCGATCAATCGCTGGTCCTGACTCGCGTCAACTCCGCGTTCTTGACGGAGTTTCTGGCAACCCATCGCCCGGAAACGGCCGCGCACCATCTTTCGCGAGTCTTCTCGGCCGGGCCGGCGCTGGTGGAGGCGGTCGGTGGACATCCGGACGCGCTCCGGCTCGCCGTCGAATATGGTGAGGAAGGCGAACGCGCCCTGTTGAGGTCCGGGCCGGATGCCGCCGAGGTGGTTTACAGTGACTTTACGGAGCCAGGTTTGCAACGACGGGCGGTCGGCTCGCTCGGTGCCCATGGCGTGGCCGCGCTGGCCATCCTCGACAAGTATGCGACCGACCCCGATTTCCGTTCGATCCTTATGAAGCACGGTCCGGACGTGATCCCGCCGATCGCGCGTTCCGACGCCGCTCCGGAGGTTCTGGCCTATCTTCAGGCCAAGAAGGACCGGTCGTTCACCGAATCGGTCGCAAACCTCGTGATGTTCGTCTCCGGGGAAGACGGCCAGGCAACCATCCGGCAGATCAAGAGCGACGGGCTGGAACGCGTGGCAAGCCTGAGCGAGACCGAGCTGAAGTACTATCAATTCCTGCCGATGTACGACATGCTTCATCTGGGGAATGTACTCCGAAAGGGGCATTCGCCGACCTCCGGCGAGATGACCTGGGCCTTGATCGACGCCTGCTTCGTGGTCACCGATGCTCTCAGCCTCGCGGCGCTCCAGCCTCAAGGGGCGGTCGCCTCCGAGGCGGTGCGAGGCGAGATCAAGGCGGCCGTCCGCGAAGGGGCCAAGGTGACGGGACGCGAGGCGGTCGAGTCCGCGACCACAACGGCCGGAAAACAACTTGGAAAATTGGAAGCGAGTTCGCTCAGGCAGGCGGGCGAGCTTGGCACGACGGCCGCTCAGCGCATGGCGCGTTGGTGGGCGGTCCGCTCGGCGGGCGGAACCTACCAGGTCTTGCGCCGAGTTCCCGAGGCATTGCCGAAATTGTCGCTGGGACAGGTTGTCGAGCTTGCCCGGCCGCTCTGCGCGAAGGCCGGGATTCGGCTCGGTTCCTGGACCCCCGTTCGACTCTGGAAAGACGGCGCCGAGGTGATTTCCCGAATCCCCCCCGGGCCTGGGCTCAAATACTTGACGGCCCAGGTGGTGGCGGCAGAAGTGGGATTCGTGGGGATGAAGAAGATGGAAGAGCATCTTTCCTCGCGCCGGCCTGCTCCCAGATCCTACACGGAATAAACACGACCAGTCTCCGAATCACTTTTTGCACTCGTGGGGGTCCGAAGCGATGAGTCAGGGATCTGGACATTCCGGAGATTGGTCACGATTCGCCCGCCGATTCGGCCTGATGGCGATTGCCTCCCTCTCCCTGGCATTCGCGATCGGCGGTACGGCCACGGCGGGGGTCAAACTCTCCTGGGTCGATGACGTGGTGCAGGAAGTCATCACCGAGGCCAAGGCGGGGGGAAAGTCCGTCGCCCGCGAGGCGATCGGCGATCCTTCCCGGCTCGCCGCGAAGCGAGGGGGAAGGCTGTTCCTCCAGCACGAGGCCGAAGAGGGGGTCGAGCAGCTCATCAAACGATCGGATGATCTGGCCCGCGCGGCGCGTCGAGTCGATCAGCCCTCCGAGGTCTTGTTGAAAGCTCGATTTTCGAGACTCCTCCAGGACAACCCGGAGGCGATGAAATCCTTTTCCGCGCTGGCGCCCGTGGAGAAACGCCTGGTCGTCGAGCTCGGTGAAGCCGCCCAGGTGCTGGCGAAACGCTATCCGCAACAGGCCGAAACGATGGTGAAGCAGCTCGGCCCCGAGGGCTTGAGCGCGGTCCGGGTCTTCGGAGACGACATCGCCGAGGTCCTCGCGAAGGAGGGGCAGGACGGTCTCTCGGTCCTCCGCAAGACGGGCCGGGGGGGATGGTCGTTCTTCACCAAGCAGGTCCTGCCGCACAAGAAGAAGCTGGCGGCAGCCGGGGTCCTCGCGGCCTTCCTGGCGAATCCCGACAAGTTTGTCGATTATGCCGGCAAGGCGACGGAATACGCGGTCAAGGACTTCGCCGGGGCCGGGATTCAGTTGGCCTCGGCGGTCGGCGGGGGCGCCGTCCGCGGCCTGGAGGGGACGATCAGCCGCACCCTCTCGGCCTATGGTCTCGATTTCGCCATCGCGCGGTATCTCGGCATGGCCCTGGCGGGCTTGGTCGTCGTCCTTTCCTCAATGGTCCTCCTCGGTTTGCCGATCAAATGGATGACGATGCCCTTCCGTCCGCTCATCAGGATCATGCGTGGCGGGAGCAAGGGTTTGGCTCGAATCTCCGGCTCGTAAGGGTCGCCAGGATTGGATCGAGGTCAGAGGATGTCCGACCGAAGCACGCGCACAACCCGACTCGACGCCATGGAGGCACGCCTCACCGGCCCCAAGCGGATCGGGCTGTTCGGTCACCGGAACGTCGGCAAGACCACCCTCCTGGCCATCTTCTATCGGCAGGCCGCCAGCGGCCGGATACCGGGCCTGAGGATGGCGGCGGTCGATCCCCACTCGGCCGAGTATCTCGCGGAGAAAATCGCCTACATCGAATCGGGCGAGGCAACCGCCGGAACCCTGGCCGAGACGTCGCTCAACTTGCGCCTCTATCATGGCCCGGCTCGCCACGATCTCGTCGTCAAGGATTACCAGGGGGAACACATCACACTCGGATCGGACGAGCCGATCCAGGAATTCTTCGCCGATTGCGACGCCGTCTTCCTCTGCCTCGACCCCGAAGGGACGACCAACTCCGCCGAACGAACCCGCCGTCAGCAGGAGATCGAAATCCTCCTGGAGCGCTACATCGAGCAATCCGACGAGCAAGTGGCCGATCGTCCGGTCGCCTTGCTCCTCACCAAGTTCGACCGTGTTCTCGCGTCCGCCAAGGAATCCCATGCCGCCCCCGACCTCTCCTCGGACGAGCTGACCGGCCAGTTCGTGGAACGGATCGTTGATGAACGGTACGGCATGACCCGCCATGCGTTGCACCGTCATGCGCCGGACGGGGCGATCTTCGCGGTCAGCTCTTTCGGGCCGAATGCGTCGGGACATCGTCCCCCCGCCGAGCTTCACCCGCTCGGGCTCGAAGGGCCGCTCTCCGGGCTCGCGGAACGGATCGAGGCGCGAGATCGAGAGCAGATCGAACGGATCTGGGAGCTTGCGTCGGACGACGTCCCGCGCCTCCGCCGCTGCGTCGAGGTCTACCAGAAGCGCTACCCGCATTCGAACGGCTCTTACGAGTTCGCGGAACGGCTCCAAAACCTGACCCGCAAGCGCAAAGGGCGCCGCTGGATCAAGGCGGCGGCGGCGGTCGGGATCATCGGCGTCGGCCTCGCCGCTTACGATCAACTCGGGTTCCGGGCGGCACTGGCGTTTGAACGGGATAACGCCGCGCCGGCGGTTGCCGACCGCTGGGGCCGGGTCCTCGATTGGCACCCGACCATGCCCCTGTTCTGGCCGAGCCTGGCGAACCAGACCCGGCTCAAGCAAGCGGAATGGACGGTCAAGGCGGCCGACGTTCAGGTGGCCAACCGCAGCGAAAGCCCGGGCCTCGCCGCCACGCTCACCCAGATCAAGGATCAGGCCCCCCAACTCGCGCCGGAAGTCCGCAAGGTCGAGCAGGCTCGGGAGATGGTCAAGCACGACGAGCGATGGAAGGCCGTGCAGGGAGAAGCCTTTTCCCTCGCGGCAATCGATGCCCCCGACAAGCCGCTGGCCTCGATCGACGCCTTCCTCCGCGAGTATCCGGATACCCCGCGCCGTGCCGATGCGCTCGTGCTCGCGGCCACGCTCAAGAAGGAGCTTGCGGCCCGGAAAACCGCCGCGGAACGATTGACCGTCGACGAGATGATCCATGACGAGTCGCTGCCGAATGCCGACCTCGTCCAGCTGGCCGATCGCGCCCGCCAGTTCCTCAGAGAACATCCCGAGAGTTCCCTCAAATCCGAGGTGCAGCACCAGCTCGACGGTTACATCGCCAGGATCGACGAGCGGGACATCGAGAAGGCCCGCGACTTCTCCCGCAAGAACCCGACCAGCTTCGCCTTGCGTGTCGAACGGTTTCAGGACTATCTCAAGGCCCACCGTTCCGGTGGGAAATATCTCAGCGAGGCGACGGAGGCAAAAGAACGCATCCTCGCCGAATGGGACGTACACGCCTACCGCTCCGCCTATGATTACGCGATCGCCCACCCGAACGACATCGCCGAGATCGCCCGTCGACTCCGCGATTATCAACGCGACCATCCCGCCGGCCGATTCTCCGCCGACGCCGGGAATTATCTCGACTGGTGGGACAAAATCTCGGTCTCGGGACAATATCGCGTCACACTGCGGCGAGGCGAGGTCGAGCCGGACGTCGGCAAATATCTCTCCGGAGGAGGCCCCGATCTGGGGGTGGTGATCGAGGTCGGCGGCGAGGTCTACGGCCCTTCGCCGGTCATCTCCAACTCCCGGCGGCCGATCTGGGACTACACCTTCCCCCGCCCGATCACCTGGAAACTCGGCGACCCCGTGACGGTCAAGATCATCGACTACGATTGGTCCGCCACCGATGTCTACACGCTCAACAGCCCCCAGGGAGACCCGCTCGCGATGAAGCTGCTGTCGGGGACGATCAAGCCCGCCAAGGGAGGTCGCACGACCCTGGTCTTCTCCTCCGACTTCGCCATCCCCAAACTGACTCAGCCGGATTGATTCAACCATGTGGAATCGCCCCGTTCCGTATGAGCAGGCGGTCTATGGGAGCTTCTCGTTCTGGAATCGCGGCTACGCCGTCCTGGCCCGATCGGCCAATTGCCGGCCCGAGTGGCTCACCGCGTTGAAACAGGCCGCGCAACGATTCGGCGAACGGCCCCGAGATTGCGCGGCGGAACCGCGTGGAATCCTGGTCGTCCCGCTGCCTGACGGCCCTTGCATGATCGTCGGCGTCTTCCCCAATGGTGCCGACGATCAGGGGCGTCCGGGTGCCCTGGTCTTTCACGCCGTCTTCATCCCCCCCCGGGCCTACCGGAAATCCGGCTACGACCCGTTCGCGTTCGTCCCCGCCTTGCGAGAGGACTGGGGGGTTGAAGCCGTGGATGCCACATTGCCGACGGGCTCGATCGCCCTCGATTCCATCGAGGAGACGGCCATCTTCGACGAAACGCAGATCCAGGAGATCGTCCGCGCGATCGTCAATCGGAAGCGGGTCCTCGTCCCGTCGATTCATCCGATCGACGAGTTGGCGCGATCCGTCTGGAAATCCTTGCCGATCCGCACGCGAAGGGGTGCATCGCTCGCGACATTCGCCTACGATAACGGCAATCGGTTCGATCTCGTGGCGCTCCCCAGTCAACGCTCGGCGGATCTCGCCCATGTGCGAGACTCCGCTTCCGTGATCGTCAATCCCCAGGAGCCGGTCCGCATGAGCCATCCCCAAGCATCCGGTACGGCATCGCGGTCGAACCGCCCTCATCTCCTGAAACGGCTCTTGCGATCGATCGCGCCGCTCGCGGTCTCGTGCCTGTTTCTAGGATGCTCGGGAGGCAAAGAGGTCACTCCCGAGGCGATCGCCGAGGCGCGGAAGGCATGGGATACATCCG
>CALKTZ010001254.1 GCA_937997355.1 uncultured Planctomycetales bacterium
CCGGCCCGAAATTCACCCGGACGGAGACGAGCCTGTAGATGGCTGTGATGGTCGCGGCACTGGGCGTGATGGCGAAATCTCGCGTGGCGGGGCCGCCGTCGGACCAGCCGACGAATTGAAAGACGGCGCCATCCACCTCCTGCATGGCCGGGGCGCTTAGAGTGTAGACCTCGCCGAGGAATCCGGAGGCCGTGGCGGGAGTCGCCACCCCCTTGCCGTCCAGGAGGATTTGCAAGCCCGCCGGCTCGGTCCGGATTGTCGAGTCGGCTCCGGGAACTGGCGGAGACTCCAGGACATCGATCCGCACGACTTCGCCCAGCCCGCGCGCCAGGTAATACAGCGCCCCGTCGCTGCCGACCCGCAGGTCCACCGGATTCTGGACGCCCGTCGCGAAGTCGGCGACTTCCTTCGTCGATGAATCGATCCGGCGGATCGTGCCCGCGATGAAGTCGGCGAAGAAGTAGTCGCCGGCATAGTCGGCCGGGAAGCGGGGCGTCGACGGATTGTAGAATGCCCCCCCGGCGATGGCCTGGCCGACATCGTGGCTATAGGAATAGAACGGCGCCGTGACATCGGGATCTGAGGTCGGGCCTTCGGTCGCCGGCCAACCGTAATCGGCGCCGGCCATGCCCTCGTCGATTTCCTCGAAGCTGTCCTGGCCGACGTCGTTGATGAACATCCGCCCCGTGCCGGGTTGGAAGGCGAAAGTGAACGGGTTGCGCAGGCCTTTTGCCCAGATCGCGCCAAACTTCCCGGTCGCCTGGCCCACGAATGGGTTGTCGCCAGGGACCGTGCCGTCCGAATTCAGGCGGAGGACCTTCCCCTTGAGGCTCGTCAGGCGGGGGGCATTCGACCCGTCGGCATTGTCCCCCACGGCGACGTAGAGCTTGCCGTCGGGCCCGAAGTGGAGGGCGCCGCCATTGTGATTCGTTGCCGAGGAGAGGGGCTCCACATCCAGGAGGATCACCTCGCTGCCGGCGATTGCCTTCGTGCCGGTGGAATCCGCCGTGAATCGACTCAGGCGATTGTGGATGGTCGGGGATGTGGCCGTGTAATAGACATAGACGAAGCGGTTGTCGGCGAACGCCGGGTCCGTCGTCACGCCGAGCAAGCCCCGCTCTCCGGCCGAGTTGACCGAGATCGGGGCGTCGCGGAAGAAGTTTTCCTCAATCCGCTGGCCGTCTCGGAAAACTTCCATCGTCCCGCCCTGTTCGGCGACGTATAGCAGGCCGCCGGGGGCGAATTCCATAGCCGTCGGACTTGCCAATCCCGTCGCCACCGAGGACTCGATGAATCCGGCGGGCAATGCCGCCGGCACATCCCTCGATTCGAGCGATTCGAATCCCGGTCGAGCCGACCTTCGGGGGCGTTTGATGCGTATCGGAGCCATGGTAGGCCTGCCTTGCCGAGAGCGGCGTGATCCCGAGTCTCCGCGGTCGGACGTTTAGCCGCCCGGGATATTGGACCACGATCCGCGACGGCGATCAACTTGCCGAGGGGCGATCTGGCGGCGAGGATAGCCACGTCGACCGCATCTGCGACGAGTTCGGGGACCGTCGAGCAGGGTGACCAGCGGCAGCGTGGCCGCCGAGCCCCTGCCTCGGCGACCGTGTCTCGGTGTTGTCCTCCAGAAAAGCGCCATGGCCCATGCCCTTATGTTGTCGACGCAGTCGCGGAATCGGCGAGATGGTGTCCTGAACGCGATGACCATCGCTCAAGGGGCGGTCGGGTGTCATCAGGGCCAGGCCTCTTCGACGTGCGGCTTGATGGCGGTGATGGTCCGTTCCTCGGTGCTCGGCCTCGCTCACGGTCCGGGTTTGCTTGCAACCGAAATTGGTTGGCGGAGCTGATCGGGATGATCCGGCCGCCCGCCTTCCAGCCGAACAGGGTTGAAGCCGGAGGCATACCAGAGCTTGCGCGATGTTTGTTTCCGGGTGATGCGGGCCGGTGGTCTTACCCCCGAGGCCACTGAGAAGATGAGCGAGGCTTATACCCTCAACTGGTCCATTCTGATTCCGGAGATAATCGAAGGGGCCACATCGACGGCCGGATTAGAGGCGCCGGTCCGGTTTCCCCAGACCGGACTTGATCCGAGGATGGTTTGCACGTCGAGTCTGGATCCTTCCGGGTGGTCTCCTCGAGGCCACTCCAACTCCTGGCACACCACGCACGAATTCGCTATCGTATCGGACGCAGACTCGTCAATCGGATCGCGGCCGATCGTCGACGGCCGTCGGCATGATCCACACGATCACCATTTTCCTCAAACCGAGCCCACGGCTCCCCGAAGGAGAATGACTCATGAGAACCTCCCGGATCGATCCCTGCCCGATGCAAACTCCACGCTCGATGAGATCGGACGCCTCCTGACCGATCGCACCCATCGCGATGCGCGGCGGGCGTTCTTCGTCGAGGGCGTGAGGAACGTCGTCCATGCCCTCGAGTGCGGATTCCCCATCCAAACGCTCGTCTATAGCGAGAAGCTCCTCACCGTCCCCATCGCCCGCAGGCTGGTCCGCGATCGTTGCCGGTCGGGCACTCCGACTCTCCGAATCTCACCGGAAGAGTTCCGGCGGGTCTCCACGACGCCTCGCGCCTCGGGCGTGGGGGCCATCGTGGCCCAGAAATGGACCCCGCTGCACGGCGTCTCGCCGAGGTCCGGCCTCTGCTGGATCCTGCTCGAGAAGATCCGCTCCGAAGGGAATCTCGGCACGCTGATCCGGACTTCGGAAGCGATCGGGGGTGCCGGTTTCATCCTGGTGGGGCCCCGGATCGACCCCTATGCGCCCGCCGTCGTCCGAGCGTCGATGGGGGCGACGTTCCGCCAGACGTTCATCCGGACGAACGACCGGAGCCTCGGGAACTGGGTGCGGCGCCATCGCTGTCGCGTCATCGGCGCCTCTCCCGGCGGATCGGCCGACCTGCATCGCTTCGAATATCCGCGCCCGGCGCTCCTCGCACTCGGCGAGGAGCGCCAGGGGCTCTCGCCAAATCAACGCGGACACTGCACGGACCTGGTCCGCATCCCCATGGTCGGGACGGCCGACTCGCTGAATCTCGCCATCGCGGGGAGCCTGCTCCTCTACGAGGTGCATCGTTACCGATCGGGCGTCGGGCGGAGGACCTAGATACCCGGGATTTCGTGAGGCCGATCGTATCCGCCTTGAGCAGGCCGGCAAGCGTCCTATCGGCCAGCGGTCTCGGTGAGGGGATTGTGCGATTCGCGGAGATCGGCTATTCCGAAGCACCTCTATTCGAAAAACCCGGCTCGCATCGCCCGTCTCGGCCGGGGCTCTCGCGACCTCACCCGATCGATGAAATCCAGGGGCTGAACAACCCTTCCTTTGCTATCATCTGTGCTTTCTCAAGGAGCCGACGTTGAATCGAAACATCCTAATAGCCATCGCCATGACCTGGGCTACAGCGGCAAACGCCCAGACAACCATCCCCCTGTACGAGGGCATTGCCCCGGGGTCGGAGAAATGGGACTGGCAAGAGAAGGCATCCACTTCGCCGAACGGCCATCCCGTCGCATCCGACGTCGTCCACCCGGTACTGCTCCATTATCCGGCCGAGACGCGCGGCGGGGCGGCCATGATCATCGCTCCCGGCGGAGGGTTCAAGGTCTTGATGATGAGCTACGAAGGGGTCGAGATCGCCAGGCGTCTCAATGCGATGGGCGTCGACGCCTATCTCTTGAAGTATCGGCTCACGCACGACAGCCCGAACGCCCCGCCCCGGGATCGCGTCATCCAGCTGGCCGGGGAGGACGGCCGGCAGGCCGTGCGCCTCGTGCGGGGGAAGGGCCATCGGAAGGTGGGCATGATCGGATTCTCGGCCGGCGGCAGGGTGACCTCGGATGCACTCTTCGGGGCCGCGGAAACGAGGCCGGACTTCGCGGCGCTCATTTACGGGGCGGGAGAGACGAAGGAGATACCCGCCCCCGCGCCGCCGCTCTTCCTCGCCGTCTCCGCGGATGATGCCGGCTCGGTGGGGCGGACGGTCGACCTGTTCACGGCCTATCGGTCGAAGGGGCCGGCGGAGCTGCACGTCTTCCAGATGGGCGCGCACGGCTTCGTGAACAAAGGGGGAGGGGCCGACCATTTCATGGACC
>CALKTZ010001255.1 GCA_937997355.1 uncultured Planctomycetales bacterium
GAGGAATTGCTTCAACGCAAAGGAAGGACCGCCATGACCTCCGCGGACGAGATGCCGGGACCGGCTTCCGAACGTGTATGGCGCGGGTTGCAACGGAGTCCACGCCGGCCCTCCCGACTCGTATCTCCGGCGATCCTCTGCGTCTCGCTCCTCGTCGCCGCTCTTCCATCGGCCCTCGCCGCGGAACTGGAAGAGGGGCAGAAGCTGTTCCGCACCGGGCATTACGAGGAATGCGCGGCGATGGCCGCGAAGGAAGCCCCGCAATCCTGGCGCGACGACGGTTGGGATCTGCTCAAGATCGAATCCGAGCTGGCGCGAGGCAAGTATGAGGAGGCCGCCAGGTCGTTCGAGGCCGCCAGGCTCCGATTCCCTCAGAGTGTCCGGCTTCGACTGATCGGCAGCAAAGCCTATCGATTCAACGGCCGCGACAAGGACGCCGCCGATGAGATCGGCGTGATCGAGCATATCCTGCCGGCGCTCCGCCGCCCGCTCGGTCCCGAGAATCAGATCGCCGTGGGTCGTTATTTCCTGCTCCGAGGGGCCGACCCCCGCAAGGTGCTCGACCAACTCTACGACTCCGCCGCCAAGGAACGCCCGGAGAACCTCGAAGCCTACCTCGCCATGGCCGAGCTGGCGCTTGACAAGCAGGACGACGCCCTTGCGGCCGACTCGCTCCGGAAGGCGCCCGCCGGGGCGATCGCCGAGGACCCTCGGGGGCATTACCTCATGGCGCGTGCCTTCTCGAACGGCGACCGCGCCCGCTCGGCCAAGGAGATCGACGAGGCCCTCAAAATCAACCCGAAGCATGCCGATAGCCTGCTTCTGAGGGCCGACCACCTGATCGACTCCGAACGCTTCGACGATGCCGAGGCGATCCTCAAGCGGGTTTTTGAGGTCAATCCTTCCGAGCCCAGGGCCTGGGCCTACCGGGCCGTGCTGGCGCACCTCCGGAACGATCCGGCCGGCGAGGAGGCCGCGCGGAAAGCGGCCCTGGAGCACTGGCCGACGAACCCCGAGGTCGATCACCTGATCGGCCGCAAGCTCTCGCAGGAATATCGCTTCGCCGAGGGGGCCGAGTATCAGCGCCGATCGCTCGGGCTCGATTCCGCGTATCTCCCGGCCAGGTCGCAGCTTTGCCAGGATTTGCTCCGGCTCGGCGACGAGGAAGAAGGCTGGAAGCTGGCGGACGAGATCTTCGCGAAGGATGGCTACAACGTCTTCGCCTTCAACCTGGTGACACTCCGCGACCGGATTTCCGGGTTCCGTACCCTGAAGGATGAAGGCCTGATCGTGCGGATGGACTCTCGCGAGGCCGACCTCTACGGCGGCCGCGTCCTCTCGCTCCTGAGGCGTGCCCGCAAGACGCTCGGCGAGAAGTACGGGATGATTCCGCCGGAACCGATCGTGGTCGAAATCTTCCCGCAGCGGAAGGAGTTCGCCGTCCGGACGTTCGGCCTGCCGGGGGCGGAAGGATTCCTCGGGGTCTGCTTCGGCCGGGTGGTCACGGCCAATAGCCCGGCATCGCAAGGAGAGCATCCCTCGAACTGGGAGGCGGTCCTCTGGCACGAGTTCTGCCACGTGGTCACGCTCCACAAGACGCGTAACAAGATGCCCCGCTGGCTGAGCGAGGGGATCTCGGTCTATGAGGAGGGGAAGCAGGATCCCGCCTGGCGCACGCGGATCACCCCGATTTATCGCGAGATGCTCCTCGCCGATTCGCTCACCCCCCTCAGCAAGCTCAGCTCGGCCTTCATGGCCCCGCCGTCGCCGCTCCACCTGCAATTCGCCTATTTCGAGTCGGCCCTCGCGGTCGATTTCCTGGTCGAGCGTTTCGGCTTGCCCGCCCTGAAGGGAATCCTAGACGACCTCGGGGCCGGGATGCCGATCAACGAGAGCCTGCCGCGTCGCACGAATTTGTCGCTAGTTCCATTAGATCGGGATTTCCTCCTGTACGCGCGGAAACGGGCCGAGGCGTTCGCCCCCGGCGCAACCTGGGAAGATCCCGAGCTGCCGCCCGACGCGGATTCCAGGGCCATTTCGGACTGGCTCGCCATGCATCCCAAAAGCTTCCGGGGACATCAGCGGTTGGCCGCCCAGCTTGTGGCCGAGTCGAAGTGGCCCGAGGCTCGCGGGGCCGCCGAGAAGTTCAAGGAACTCGATCCCGAGTACGTCGGCCCGGAGAATGCATACATGCTCCTCGCCAGGATTTTCCAGAAGACTTCCGATCGGGCCGCCGAGCGTTCGGTCCTGGAGGAGCTGGCGCAACGTTCCGGGGATGCGGCCCCGGCCTTTCAGCGGCTGATCGAGCTTGAGGAGGCGGCCGGCGACTGGAAGGGAATTGCCAAAAATGCCCGGCGGCTCCTCGCCGTCAATCCGCTGGTCCTCTCGCCGCACCGGGCGTTGGGCCGGGCCGCGGAGAAGCTCGGCGATCGGGAAGATGCCATCGCCTCGTACCGGGCGCTGATCTTGCTCGACGAGACCGATCCGGCCGGGGCGCACTATCGCCTGGCGAAACTCCTCTCCGAGGCGGGCAAACCCGCCGAGGCTCGGCGCGAAGTGTTGAAGTCGCTCGAAGAGGCGCCGCGGTTCCTCGATGCGCATCGGCTGTTGTTGAGCCTTGTCGAATCAAAACCCGCATCCTCTGCCTCTCCTCCTATCTCCTCTCCCCCTCGCTCGCCTGCTCCACCTCCCGTTCCGGTTCCCCCGCCGGATTCCTCCAGCCCCCCCATCAAGGTCAAGCAATGATGACACGCGGCTCATTCTTGAATCGGCGGCTGTTTCAGGCCGGGGAGGGCGGCCCCCCCGCGCTCCGACGCCGGCCGATTCTCGCGGCGGTTTGCGTCTCCTTGACGATCGCCGGCGGCATGGCGTTGGCCCAGCCCTGGATGCAGCGCGGCAACGGGCCCGTCAGGATTCCCGAAGACCGGATGGGAATCCCGAACTGGAGCGTCGACGAGAAATACAGGAAGGATGTTTTCACCTTCTGCCGCGTGCAATACGACTCGGTCCCCCGGCCGGTGGGGGCATTCGGCGGCGGGGGCGGGTTTGGCGGGGGAGGACCACGTCGCGGCGGGGGGCGTGGATACGGCCGAGGGGGAGGCTGGGGACGAGGACCCGGCTGGCTGACCGACTTCCCCGACAGCGACCTCAATTTCTCATTCCGGCTCCAGCAGCTCACCTCGTTCCGGGTCAATCCCGAGCCAACCAACCGTCGCCTCACGGCCCCCGATCTGGCCGATTTCCCCTTCCTCTACATGATCGAGCCGGGCTGGCTCCTCTTCTCGGAAGACGAGGTGAAGGCGCTCCGGCACTACCTCCTCAACGGCGGCTTCCTGATGGTCGACGATTTCTGGGGAGACCAGGAATGGGCGCTCTTCTACGAGCAGATCAAGCGTGTGTTCCCCGACCGGGAGGCCCAGGAGCTTGATATCAGCCACGAGATCTTCCGGACCGTTTACAAGCTCAAGGAACTGCCGCAGGTCCCGAGCATCCGTTCCATGTATTTCGCCCGCGAGAACGGCGTGACTTACGAGCCGGGGCACGGCGGCAACACCGAGCAGGTTCATTACCGAGCTTTCTTCGACGACAAGGGGCGGATGATGGTCCTCATCTGCCACAACACCGACCTCGGCGACGGCTGGGAGGAAGAAGGGGTCGACCCCTGGTATTTCCAGGAATTCGCCTCGAAACGAGCCTATCCGATGGGCATCAACATCGTGACCTATGCGATGACGCATTGAAATCCGATCTGACGACGTCTTCTCGGAAACCCACGCCGATCCCACTCCCTGATTCGCCTTTGCGGGTTGTCGCAAGTCGGGCGGACGCGAAAGGAGCGAATGTGTCGCAAGCCGAAGTCGATATCGAGGCCGCCGATTCCTACGAAACCGAGCGCCGCGTCGTCGAGAAGATCCGCGAGAGTCGGGGCCGGATCGAACGAGAGCTGGCCAAGGTGATCGTCGGCCAGCGCGAGGCGACGCATCAGATCCTGATCGCGCTGTTCGCCAACGGCCACTGCCTGATCACCGGCGCGCCGGGGCTGGCGAAGACCTTGCTCGTCCGCACGATCGCCCAGGTCTTCCATCTCAAGTTCCAGCGCATCCAGTTCACCCCC
>CALKTZ010001256.1 GCA_937997355.1 uncultured Planctomycetales bacterium
GAGGAACCCGCCGTAGGCCGTGTAGGCGACGACCGTCGCCGCGAAGATGGCCAGGCCGAGATAATAGCCGACATCCATCGAGGCCAGGGTTTCCGGCCCGGCAACCCAGCCCAGGGTCTCGGCGGGGAGGACCACCTTGAGGATCACGCCGCCGGCCTTGAACTGCGGGATCAGGTTGGATGTCAGGAAGAGCAGGATGAGGAGGCTCGTCAGCAGGCCGAGCGTGGGGCTGCCGTATCGTTCGCGGAGGAGGTCGGGGAGCGTGATTGCGCCGGTTTTCCTGGCAAGCTGACCGATCCGCTTGCCCAGGATGCCCAGGACGGTGAGCGGCACGACCATGTAGGAGGCGATCCAGAGGGCGATGACCCAGCCGTGCTGATAGGCCAGTGAGGGGAAACCCACGAAGGTCCCGCCGCTGACGACCGCCGCCGTGAGGGCGACCGCGAAGGCCCCCAGCGAGCGATTCCCCAGGAAATATTTTTGCAGGAATCCGGCCTTCTTGCTCGAAACCAGGTTGGCGACAACCCCCAGGCCGAGCGAGACCAGCGTGAAGATCACCAACGCCAGGATGGTCGCCGGCTGGGCGTGAATCGAATTCGCGTTGTTCATTCGGCCACCCCTTCCCGGATATCCTGCTCCAGCTCGCCGGCGTGGTCGCGGCCCAGGTCGTCGTCGGCCATGTAGAAGCCCGCATACCAGAAGGTGATGAGCGTGCAGATAATCCAGGGGACGAGGACCCCCCACATCACCCACGAGGGAATTCCCCAGATCGGGGCGATATCCTCCGCGGTCAACGGCCGGCCGGGCCGGTTGTATCCGTATAAATAGCAGTAGACGCAGCAATAGATCGTGCTGGAAAGCCAGATGAGGCCGATGCCGATCGCCTCTCTTCGCGCGTTTTGAAACGTCGGGTCATTGTGTTGGGACATGAATTCGCAGGACTCCAACGGCAGGAGAAAACTCGAATCGGTGGGATGGATCCGCGGAGAGGATGAGCGTGCAGGGGATCTCGCTGGCGAGATCCGGGATCAATTCGATGTTGCGACCTTGAGCGACCTCACGAAGAATGCGACCAAGCGTTCCGCATAATACAGGATGTCGGCATCCCGGCGTACCGAGTGCCGGGATTCGGGGAGCGGCAAGAGTTCGAACGGCTTGGCCTCGGCGATGAGGGCGTTGGCCAGCCGCGCCGAATGGCGGAAGTGGACATTCTCGTCCATCATGCCGTGAATGACCAGCAGTTTGCCTCGAAGTTTGCCGACCGTCGGCAAGCAGGAGGATTCGCGATATCCCTTCGCGTTATTCTCGGGGGTTCCCATGTAACGCTCGGTATAGGCCGTGTCGTAACCGTCCCAGTCGGTGACGGGTGCGCCGGCCAGCCCGGCCTTGAACACGTCGGCGGCTTCGGTGAGGCATCGAATCGTCATGTATCCGCCGTAACTCCGCCCGGTGATCCCGACTCGCGACGCATCGAGCTCGGGCTTGTTGGCGGTGATGAACCGGACGCCGTCAACCTGATCGAGGACCTCGACCGTCCCCATCCGTCGGTTGAGGGCCGCTTCGAATTCATGGCCACGCCTAGACGAGCCTCGGTTGTCCATCTTCCAGACGGCGAAGCCATGCCGCGCCAGGAGCTGGGCCGTGAGGTCGGAGGTCAACGACCAGCTTTCGCTCACCGTCTGGACGTGCGGCCCGCCGTAAACCATCACGACCAGCGGAACCTTCTCATCGGCGTTCCGGTTCGTGGGAGGATAATAGGCGCCGTACAGGGTGAGGCCATCTCGATTCTTGAACGTGAGAAACTCGGGGGGAATCAGGTCGATCTGGCCGATGCGGGTATCGGATCGCGCGTCATCGATCAGGCCGAGGACGTTCCCCGATCGGTCCTTCAGCGTGGTCCGCGTGGGAATGATCCTCGACGAAACCTGGTCCACGAACTTCGAGCCGTCCGGCGCGACCTGGACCGCGTGGATTCCCGGCTCCCCGGTGATTTTCGTGATTTCGCCCCCGTCGAGGGAGACCCGATGGAGTTGCGATTCGAGAGGAGTTTCCCGGCCGGCGAGGAACCAGACTTCCCGGCGCTCCGAATCGAGATGGACCACGCGATCGACGGGCCAGTCTCCCGAGGTGAGGGTTCGCACGAGCGCGCCGTCCCGGTCGCGCCATTCGAGATGCCGATAGCCGGTCTTCTCGTTCGACCAGAGAAAACCCCCGGTCTTCTTGTCGATGCGCAGGTCGTCGTGAAGGTTGATCCAGGTTGGGGATGTCTCTTCGAAGAGGAGGCGATTCTCGCCCGTGGCCGCATCGACGCGGAGCAAGCTCAGCCGGGTCTGATCGCGCGAGAGGAGCTGGAGTAGGAACGACGTCGGCGATTCCCAATCGATCCGCGCCAGGTAATCCCCCCGCGCAAGGCCCGGCAGGTTGAGCCAGGTAGTTTCCCCCCCCGAAGCGGAAACGATCCCGAGCCGGACCCTGGCATTCTCCTTGCCGGCGAACGGATAGCGGTGCGTCTCCGAGCCGACCGTATCCCCCCCTTCATGGACGATCGTGAAGAGTGGGATGTGCCGCTCGTCGGTCTCCTGATAGGCCAGCTTCGAGCCGTCTGGCGCCCACCAGAAGCCGGTCGAGCGGCCGAGTTCTTCCTGCGCGGCGAATTCCGCGAGCCCGTGCGAGACTCCGGCGACGGCCCCGTGCGTCAACTGAGTCTCGGCGCGTGACTTGAGGTTGAGCACGAAAAGCTCGTCGTCGCGAACGAAGGCGACCTTCGAGCCATCGTCGGTCAACTGGGGATCAATCGCGGGACTCTTGGACGAAGTGAGACGTTCCAGCCCCTCGCCGCCGAGGAGATGCAGGTCTCCCTTGAGCGGGATGAGTACGACGTCCGCTTTCTTCGCGCGGATGACCTGACTGATGCCGGTGTCGCGAGCCCGCTGACGCTCCCGTCGGAGCTTCTCCGCCAGGGAAAGGTTGGCTTCGGTGTCGCCGGCGCCGGGCGCCCTGGCGGCGACCTTCGGTTCCACCGGGGCCACGCCGCTGGTCCAGTAGACCCGATTCAGCGTCGAGGATTCCGACTTCAAGAAGTTGAAGGATTGAGAGTCGGCGGAAAACGCGAAGCTGCCGGGGATGGCGTTTCCCGGGCTGGGTTGGCGGACGAGGTCGGCCGGCTCGACGGCCCGTCGTGCGGCCGGCGTCGTGGGCTTGTTCGGTTCCGAGGCGGCAAGGTTCGAAGCGTCCACGCTCATGAGTACCGAAACCAGGAAATGAAAGATGCAGTCACTCGCCTTCATGGGCAATCCCCGTCGCCGCTCGTTAGTCTGCGGAGTTATCCCCGCGCCGTCGCGTCCGGGGTATGTTTCGAAGGCTCGAAGTTGGGTTCCACAGGACGTCCGTACGTGTTGAGCGATGCCCGTCAAAGAGTCCTGCGGTTCCGTGAAGACCCGTCCCCCCTCTCGGAGGGGGGATTCAGGGGGGAGTTCTTCGATGCAAAGCCCCTCCGAGAGGGGGGCGGATGATTTCGGGCTCGGGCAAGGGCTTTACAATCAAGCCTCGGCCCGGCTCAACACGCACTCGTCGGCCGACGGTCAGCCGAGTTTGACGGTCACCGTCTTGAGCTCGGTGTAATGCTCAAGCGCGGCTTCGCCATTCTCGCGGCCTTGCCCCGACATCTTGAACCCGCCGAACGGGGTGTTGGAATCGACCACGTGGTAGCAGTTGACCCAGACGGTTCCCGCCTTCACCTTCCTGGCGAAGAGATGGGCCTTGTCGATGTCCTTGGTCCAGATGGCGGCGGCCAGGCCATACTGGGTGTCGTTGGCTCGCGGGACCACCTCGTCGATCGACTCGAACGGCAGGACCGAGACGACTGGGCCGAAGATTTCATCCCTGGCGATCGTCATCGTGTCCTTCACGTTGTCGAAGATCGTCGGCTGGACGAAGAAGCCCTTCGATCCCACGCGCTCGCCCCCGGTCAGCAGGGTTGCCCCTTCCTTCTCGCCAAGATCGACGTAGTGGAGGATCTTGTCGAGCTGTTCCTGGGAAACCTGCGGCCCTTGCTGCGTCTTGGGATCGAGGGGGTCGCCGACCTTGCGTCCCTTGGCCTTTTCCGCCAGCCGTTCGACGAATTCGCCGTGAATCTTGCGATCGACGAACAGCCGGCTCCCCGCCGTGCAGCACTGCCCGCCGTGGAAGTAGATGGCGTGGAAGGCGCCTTCCACGGCGGCGTCGAGATCGGCATCGGCGAAGATCACGTTCGGGCTCTTGCCGCCGAGTTCGAAGGTGGTCCGCTTGAGCGTATCGGCCGCCGCCTTCTGGATGATCTTGGCCGTATCGACGTGGCCGGTGAAAGCGATCTTGTCGATGTCCGGGTGCGTGACGAGGGCCGCGCCGGCGGTCTCGCCGAAGCCGTTGATGATGTTGACCACCCCCTTGGGGAAACCGGCCTCAAGGGCCAGCTCGCCGAGTCTCAGGGCGGTGAGAGGCGTTTGTTCGGCCGGCTTGAGGACGACCGCGTTTCCGCAGGCCAGGGCCGGACCCCACTTCCACGCGAGCATCAGGAGGGGGAAGTTCCAGGGGATGATCTGGCCGACGACGCCGACCGGCTGCCGGAGTGTGTAGCAGAGGAAGCTGCCGCGAACCGGGACCGTCCGCCCTTCGAGCTTGTCGGCCCATCCGGCGTAGTATCGCAGGGTGTTGACGACCCCTTCCATGTCCCCTTTGGAATCGGTGATCGTCTTGCCGCAATTCAAGGACTCGAGAGAAGCCAACTCCTCGGCATGCTTCTCAACGAGATCGGCCAGGTTGAAGAGGAGCTTGCCGCGATCGGCGGCGTCCATGTCGCTCCAGGGGCCGGATTCGAGGGCCTTTCGCGCGGCCTTGACGGCCTTGTCGACGTCCTTGGCGGTGCCGGCGGCAACCCTGGCGATCGCCTCGCCGGTCGCGGGGTTCAGGGTCTCGAACTCTCCGCCTTCCACCGGATCGACCCATTGGCCATCGATCAGGAGCTTGGTCTGGTATGTCTTCGGACGAGAGGGAGTCTTCGCGTGCGTCGTTGCCATGACGTTACCTCATGGAATCCACCGGGAATTTCGACGACAGGCATCGTCGGGCGCTCAAGTTCGACTGTCAACCCCCCGATGGGCCGGGCGCGCGGCATCGAAAACCGCCGATTGCGGAAAGTTCGGATTCCCCGGCCGGATCGTCGGAACCGATCGACCGCTCTGGTATGATCTGCCGATGATCTTCCCTTCTCTTCTACCATCCATTGTTGAGTGGCAAGGAACAATGATGTCGCATCCGTTGGCGAAGACCTTCATCATCGTGTTGGGCCTCTGTGCTTCGAGCCCGGCCGTTGCCGGCGAGCCCCAGTTCACCCGGATTTTCGGCCCCGAAGTGCCGACGGGCCCCTACAAGCATCCGGCCTGCATGACCGAGCTTGCCAACGGCGACCTCTACCTCGTCTATTACGGCGGCTCCGGCGAGTATGGAATCGATACCTCCGTCTACGGGTCGCGGCTCAAGAAGGGGGAGGCCAGGTGGTCGACGCCGAAGGTGGTCGCGCACGACCCCTTCCGCTCGGCGGGGAACGGGGTGGTCTGGCAATCCCCGGACGGCCTGGTCTGGCTCTTCTATAACGTGCGATATGGCGAAACCTGGTCGACCACGCGCGTTCAATTCAAGGTTTCCTATGACAACGGCGAGACCTGGTCGGATTCCTCCATGCTGCTCGACGAGGAAGGGAGCATGGTGCGCGGCCGGCCGATCGTCCTGGCCAACGGCAACTACCTGCTCGGGGTCTATCACGAGACCGGGAGCGACCCGGAGTTCACCGCGGCCGACACCTATTCCTTCTTCATGTCCTTCAATCCGAAGCAAAAGGAAAAGGGATGGACGAGGCTCGGGGGGATTCGCTCTCCCAAGGGGAACCTCCAGCCCGCGGCCGTCGAGATGGAGCCCGGCCACCTGATCGCCTACTGCCGACGGGCCGGCGACTACGACCCCAAGACGATCGGCTACATCGTCCGCGCCGAGTCGTTCGACGGCGGCAAGACCTGGACCGAAGGCAAGGATACCGCGTTCCCGAATCCGAACGCGGCCGTCGACATCATCAAGCTCAGGAGCGGCAATCTCGTCCTGATCTACAACGACTGCATGCACGGGCGAACCCCGCTGACGCTGGCCGTTTCCAAGGACGGCGACAAGACCTGGCCGATCAAGAAGAACCTCCTGGCGGACCCGAAGAACGACTATGGCTACCCGATCATCCTCCAGGGGGCCGACGACCGGATCCACGTGATGTACACCTCCGACAAGCGAGGCGTCGTCAATCACGCGGTCTTGGGGGAAGATTGGCTCCTGGGCCAGTAACCGAGCTCACTGTCTCCGTCGCCATTTGAACCCCGAACACGAGTTCTTATCTGGCGGCGATCATTAAAAAATGCCGGGACGGCCATCGACCTCCGGAGCACGATCGTGGGTGCTGCCGAGGCCGAGGGCCTACCGAACTTTCCACCAAAGAATCCGATCGGCGCCTCATGGCACGGATCGGTCCGGCCAAGTAATGTAGGATCGGTTGACCCGAATTTCGTCGTCATACCTGCCGCGATGGACTCCTCGGAGAGTTTCCGATGCTCGATACATCCTTTCATCATCTCAAGGTCAAGGACGTCGACGGTGTGGCGGTCGTGGAACTCGTCGACGCCGACATCGTCTATGCCAGCGCCGTGGTCGAGGAGATCGGCAAGGAGCTGCGGAGCCTCCTGAGCGATCACGCCCACACCAAGGTTTTGCTCGACTTCAAGAACGTGCAGTACATTTCCAGCTCGATGCTCGGCCAGCTCGCCCGGCTCCAGAAGGAAGCCGATGCAGCGAGGGCGCAGCTCAGGATCGTCGGGCTCGGGCCGACGCTGAAGGACATCTTCCAGATCGGCCACTTCGATCGCATCTTCGAGATTTACGACGACGAGGAATCGGCGCTGAAGTCGTTCCATTGAGTCTCGTCGGAAACCCGCGAGATCAACGCCCCACGGTTCGCCGCGCGCGTCCAGGAAAATGATTTAACGGGGAGGCGGAAGCGACCGCGAAGATGCTGGACGATTCGGTCTCGCTCCGGCTCATCGGCCTCGGTGAATCCGTAAAGCGTCGGCCCCCACGAACTCTGCCCGGCTCCGTGCAGCGAGAGACGACCCAGCTCCTCCACGATCTCGGAGGCGAGCGTCGAAGCGAACAATCCCCCCTGGACCTTGGAGAAGCATTCGCCGACCCGACGCTGGAGCTCGCCGAGCGCCTGGCCGAAGGACTGCAAATCGCATTCGATCAGCCCAGGGAGGAGTTGGAGCAACACGAGGTGGCAGAGCCGTTCCGTGACTCGTTCCGGGACCGATGGCAATTCCGCGAAGGCATGGCGTTCGGCCGCCCCGTGAAGCCCCTGTCGAGGCGGCTGGATCAACAAGATCGACCATTCTTCGGGGAAAGGATGCCGCGCCAGCAATGGCGGGATGCTCTGATCAGTTCGGCGCC
>CALKTZ010001257.1 GCA_937997355.1 uncultured Planctomycetales bacterium
TCTGGTCGGCCAGGCGGCGGATCTCGCGGGCGACGACCAGGAAGCCCAGGCCGTACTCGCCGGCCTTCTCGGCCTCGATGGCCGCGTTGATGGACAGCAGGTTCGTCTGGTCGGCGACCTTGGTGATGGTGGTCACCACCATGTTGATGTTGGCGGCGCGCTCGCTGATGACCGAGAGCTTGGAGCCGATCGAGGTCGTCGATTCGGCGAGCTGGCGCATCGTGCGATCCATCCCCCCCAGGCTCTTCTGGCCGGCGGAGGCCATCTTGGCCGACTGGTTGGCCACCTGGTTGACGTCGTTCATGGTCCGGAGGAGTTCCTGGCTGGTCGCCGAGATCTGGTTGACGGCGGCGGCGGCCTCGTTGGTCGAGGCGCCGTAGTCGTAGATGGCGCGCTCCTGATGCCGCGAGGTGGCGGCGATCTCGGTGGCCGTGGAGAGCAGCGTGATGCTGGACCGCTGGATCTTGCCGATCAGGGCGCGGAGGTCGCCGGTCATGGTGCGGACCGCCCCGAGCAGGAGGCCGGCCTCGCCGCCGGCGTCCCCGTCGCAGGTGACGGTGAGGTCGCCGTCGGCGACTCGATTGGCGGCGGCGGCGGCGGTCCGGATCGGCCGGGCGATCGAGCGGGCCACCTGCCAGGCGATCCCCACCACGGCCAGCCCGCAGAGCGCCAGGAGCGCGGCCACGGCCTTCCGCTGCTGGTCGATCATCTCGAAGGCCTCGGCGCGGTCTTGCTTCACCAGCATGCCCCATCGCAGCGAAGGCAGGTAGGACCAGGCCGCCTGGACCGGGACCCCCAGATAGTCCCGCTGCGAGCCGTAGCCCCGGTGCCCCTGCACGGCCAGCCTCATGGCCGATCCCGCGTCGTCCTCGCCCCCCTTGATCGGCAACTCTCGCCTGAGCGAGCTGTTGGGATCGCGGCGGGTCGACGTGACGAAGACGATCTTCTCGCCGCTGCGCATCGCCGCGACGGTCTCCCCCGTCTCTCCGAGCCCGTGATAGTCGGCGAAACCGCGCATCAGGTCCTGATTGCTGAGCTGCATCACGACCATCCCGACCGTCGCCCCATCCTTGTAGACCGGATGGGCCATGAAGAGCGCCCCCTCCGCCAGCCCCTCGTAATGCTGGAAATCCGAGACCTCCGCCTGCAGGAGCATGCGAGACCTCCTGAACACCTCGGCCAGCTCGCTGTTCTTGAGCGGGCCGGTGAGGAGATTTTCGCCGATGTCGATGTCGGTCTTGTACCGCAGCAAGGCCCAACCGTCGGCGTCGAACAGGTAGAAATTCTGATAACCATGGATCTCGACGTAGCCGTTCAGCATGAACCGGACGTTCTTCAAGGCCGTGACGAAGGCCGGGGAGGTCGTCCCCTCCTTCTCCTTGCGGCGATGCTCCGCCAGCGACACGACCCCATCGATGACCGAGGGCGAGCGGCTCATGCTCGCCAGGTCTCCCCGCCGCTCGCGGATGTAGGTCTCCAGCTCGTTGGCCTTCGCCTCCGAGATCGCCATGAGCTGGTGGCGGATCGCATCCTGGAGCGACTGGACCGAGATCCAGTTGGTGATGACGGTCAGCAGCAGGCTGGGGACCAGCGAGATCGCGAGGAACCAGAACATGAGCCTGGTGGTGATATTGACGTTCGAAAGCGAGAAGCGGGGGATCTTCATGGGGAGCCTGCGGGCCAGACGTGGAAAGATCGGTTGTCGGTCAACATTGCCTGCGTGCGATCGATCGGATCGGCTCGGGCCGGATCAGTTCGGCGACGGGCCTGCCGCCTCGGCGCGGGCGCCGACGGGCTTCGCCCAGCTCCCGCCCCACCCGTCGTAGAGTCCGTCGAGGTAGCTCGCCCATTCGGCCTTGGTCCGCGAGAAGGGATAGGGGAGGGGGCGGACCGGCTTCTCGCTGTTCCAAACCAGGTCGAACTGGCCGTCGGGCCGGACCTTGCCGATGTAGACCGGCCGCCACGTGTGCTGGGTCTCGTAGTCGACCGAGATGATCCCCTCGGCGGCGTCGAGGCTCTGCCGACGCATCGCCTTGGTGACCTCGGCGGTGCCGTCGGTCCCGGCCTCCTCCACGGCCTGCGCCCAGAGCCTCACGCTGTTATACGCCGCCACGATGACGTCGCTCGTCACCCGATCGTCGCCGAATTTCTTCCGGAACCGCCTCACGAATTCGTGGTTCTCGTCCCGGTCGATCGATTGGAAATAGTCCCAGGCCGAATAATCGCCGACCATGTCGTGCACGGGGAGCTGCCGGAGTTCATCCTCGGCGATGCTGAACGACACCACCGGGACGCGGCTCGGCCCCAAGCCCGCCTGCTTGAGCTTCTGGTAGAACGGCTTGTTGGTATCCCCCACCACCGTGCTGATGATGACGTCGGGGGCCGCCTTCCTGATCTCCTCGATCTGGGCGTCCACCTGCGTGCTGCCGAAGGTGATGTATTCTTCGTCGACGCACTGGCAGTCGAGCGCCTTGAGCTGGTCCTTGATGATCGCGTTGACGCAGTGGGGCCACACGTAATCCGAGCCGATCAGGAAGAACTTCTTGGCCTTCAGGACCTCGCGGCACCAGTTGACGGTCGGGATGACCTGCTGGTTCGGCGCCGCCCCCGTGTAAATAATGTTGGGGGATTCCTCCAGCCCCTCGTACGCCATCGGATAGATGAGCAGATGTTTCCGATCCTCGAAGATCGGCTTCACGCTCTTGCGGCTGGCCGAGGTCCAGCAGCCAAACACCACCCCCACCTTCTCCTGATCGATCAGCCGGCTCGCCTCCCGGGCGTAGGTCGGCCAATCCGACCGGCCGTCGGCGATCACCGCCTCGACCGGACGGCCGAGGAGGCCGCCAGCACCTCGCCGTCGATCATCGACTTCTCGCTGATCGCCATGGCCCCCGTCGTCGAGTGGAGGATCCCCACCCGGATCGGCCGATCAATCCCCATGAAATGGGACCAGAGCCACCACCCCAACGGCACGGCGACCGCCGCCAGCCCGAGTCCGATCCAGAAGGGCCGCCAACCACTCATGCGATGTTCCCCCGGAGTCGGACACGCCGACGACGAGCCTCCCGATGTCGTTCAGAGGATGCCTAATCATTATAGCTTAAAGGAAATCCGGGCATCGGGCCGGCGGATGCCAAATCTTTCGATTTATTCCACACAAGCCATGTCGTCAAATCAATCGGCAACCTCGACGTTCGCTCGCCGTCGGCTCCGGCGGGGGCACGGTCTCGCGGATTCATCGGGCATCGAGAGGATTCGCCGATGAGGGGGGGGGAGAAGAAGGGCCGCGAGGCATGGCGGATTCGGCGTCAAATGCCAGGGAAGAAAGGGAGGCGCGCCCGGGCTCGGGCGCGCCCTGTCTCCTTATGGAGAATTCTTCGGGCAGGAGCATTCTGCGGAGCGAAATCGATCGAGGAGCACCGCGTTCCAAGGTGCGGTCGTTCGGTCAGAGCTTCGCCTTGATGGCCGCGACGCTGGTTTGAACCTCCTTCAAGGCTGCCTGGACCTGGGGGCCGGGCGCACGCGTGCTGATCAGCGTCTCGAGCGCGATGAACTTCTTTTCGAAATCCTTGGCGTCGTCAAAAACCGGCGTCCCTTCGGCCGCCTTCAAGAAGATCGAGAGGTTGAACCCGATCCGGTCCCTGTCGCTCCCGAGATCTCGCATGCCCCCCTTCTTCTTCTTGGTCTCCGACAATTGCGCGGTCACGTCGTCGACGGCGCTCTCGATGACCGCGAATGCCCCTTTCACGGAGCTCGGGTCCCAACTCGAGCCGCTGCCGCATCCGTTGAGCGCAAGGGAGACGAGCACGACGGGATACGCCCACAATCGAATCTTCAGGAATTTCATAGATTACCTATCTCCGGAATCACTCGGCCGGGCGATCCACTCACGAATGTTCCCGCGAGGCGAGTGCCCGAGGAACGAAGTCGGGCGAGTGACGAGGGCGGAGTCGAGCGGACGGGCTGGGGGCGAAGATTGACGCGCCCAGCCCGCCCCATCCCTTCACACGACGACGTCACATGTCAGTAGGCATCGGCGGAGAGGACTTCGCCGCCGCGGATGGTGCCGAGCCCCTGCCACACATTCTGGGCGACCGTCGACTTGATGAACCGGGCCGATCCATCGGTCAGCAGGATATTGGCACCGCCGGGGTGGCGGCTCCCGGCCGAGACCGTGCTCGACTCATTCGGGCTGTCGATGTAGCTCTGGCCGGTGTTGCAATCACGCAACGTCCCGCCGCCGTTGGGGGGGAAGAGGTGGTTGTACATCGTGACCTGCCAGCTCGAATAGAGGATCGCGCCGGTGTCGATGCCGTAGAAGCCGTCGAACCGGTCGAACACGCCGCCGATGTTGTTATTCGCGCGACAGGCCGAATAGAGGATATCGGTCGTGATCGTCGGCGCCCGGTCGGCCGGGCTGCCGCTGGCGGCCTTGAGCACGTCATACCTGCCCGGGGTGCCGGCGCTCTGGAGGCTGCCGATGGGCCGCTCGGCGAAGGCCGCCGTGTTCGAGGTGCCGTCGGAGACCGCGCCGATCGACCGGACCCCCTCCTCGAAGAACAGGCCGCCGCGGGGCCCGTTGACGTCCGCCAGGCAATTGCTCGTCCAGGGGTCCTGGGTGTCGCCGCCGTCGGTCCACTTGGTCGACTCGCAGATCGTCGCCCCCACGTTGTAGCGGTAGCTGCAGATCGAGACCGCCGCCGTGCCGAGCGAGTTCGAAACCGTTTGATTCGGGTCCGGATCGGACGGGCACATGTACGTCGAGTTCTTGATCTGGATCACCGTGAGGTTCTGGGGACAGTTCGGGGGCCCCGACGGGGGGACGCGGAACCGACCGGCCGCGAAATTGAACGCGTTATAGAGGTTGCCCCCTTCCATGTATTGCATCAGGTGCAACTGGACGGCGATCCCCCCCTTGTAGCATTCG
>CALKTZ010001258.1 GCA_937997355.1 uncultured Planctomycetales bacterium
GATCGCCTCCGCGATCGCCGATGCTTTGTTCGCCTCGATCGAAAAAGCCACGAATTAGCAGACATCACAGCACAAGCAGGAGGTCGGATATGGATGCCGGCCGCTTCAGACCGAGGCCGCCGCGCTCCACCATCGCCAGCGGAAGGCCAGGCAGGTGATGCCGAACAGCACCGCACAGAGGGGGGGATAGATCGCGAGGAAGATCGCCCAGACCGGCAGGCCGAACGTGTCGGTAATCGGGACCAGGGTCGGTTCCACCACCTGCAACGGCCGGCTCGTCAGGCCGTCGGAGTGCCCCTTGTGCATCGGCACGCTGAACGCGGCCGAAAAGGGGCTCGTCACGGTGAATGCCGAGAGCTGCTCGGGCGAGAAGCGATCCAGCCCTTGGAGATACCAATCGAGCCCGAGCGGGAAGACGAAGATCGTCAGGAGGCTGAGGTAGGTCATCACCATCGCGGACGACGTCTTCCGCGCGAGCGAGGAACAGAGGAGCCCGATCGTCGAAGTCGCCAGGCAGGTCGTCGCGATGATCAGGAAGAAGACGATGAGGGTCCAAAATCGGCCCCTCAGTTCGGGGAGGAGAATGTAGGCGAGCAGGATTTGCTCGGTCAGCAAGAAGGTCAGGACCGTGGAGACCCGGAGGGCGGCCAGGAGCTTGGCCAGCACGATCTTGCTGGGACCCAGGAGGGTCGTCAACAGGAGCGAGAGGGTTTTCCGCTCTCGTTCCTGGGTGATGCTCGCGGCGGAGAAGACCGGGCCGACCAGCAGGTTGAACGTGAGCACGTATGCGACGTAAAGCGAGGTGTTTTCCGACTTCAGGAACAGGACCAGCATCAAGGGGATCGACAGCAGCATGCTGACCTGGATGACGACCCGGAGCATCAAGGTCCCCTGGCTGAAGATCTCGCTCCGCAATTCCTTGTCGAGGACCGGATTGGTGCCGTCGGGCATGAGGTCGGCGCGTTTCGCGGGGGCGAAGAGCTTGTCCGGGAACAGGTCCCGGTCGATCACCACGCCGATCGCGTATTTCATCTCCTCCTCTTCGTCGACGACCTCCTTCCCCTCGCTACCGAGATCGGGGGGATGGAGCAGGCGACGGTTGATCAGGCTCCCCAGGATGATCCAGGCGGCGAGGCACCAGGGAGGAAAGAGGGCGATCGAGACGAAATCGCGCATCAACGCATCTTCATTGCGGGTCAACGTCACGCACAGGACCGCGATTGGCAGGATGACGAGATAACTCACCAGCAATGCGGAGCTGGTCCGCCGGAAGATGCTGGAGCAGGCGATGCTCGCGAGCCCGAATGTTCCCGCGGAGAGGATCAATACGACATAGGCCCTCGCGATCTCCGAGAGCAGCAGGCCGCCGAGCAGATAGCAGAGGATCATGAGCGGGAGGCTGGAAATGATCAGGACCACGAGATAGCAAAGCGAGCTGACCAGCTTCCCGACGAGGATCGTTCCCGGCCGCACCGGACTGGCAAGCAGCAGCTCGTAGGTCTTCCGTTCCTTCTCGCCGGTGATGCTTCCCGCGGCGAAGGTCGGGGCCAGGAGCGCGACCAGAAAGAACTGGCCCAGGAAGAAGATATCGAAGAGGCGGCGAGAGACGCCCGGGCTCACCTGGCGGATTTCCTCCTCGCCGGCCGGCCAGTAGAAGTAGACCAACGCCCCGAGCGATGAGACATAGGCGAGCTGCAAGGCGAACGAGCGGAAGGAACGCAGGTTGACCAGGAGCTCTCTCGCCAGGACGGGATTATCTCGGAATAACATCGTGGGTGGTCATCGCTCGGGTAACGAATTTCTGGCGAAGCACGCGCAAGGGATGAATAGCAGCTACCGGGAGTTGCTCGGACCGGCCAGGGAAACGCCCGCCCCGACGTCGGCGCGTTCCATCAATTCACGATCCCCTTGGTGATCATCATGAAGACCTCTTCCAGACTGAGCGGCTCTTCGCCGAAAGACTGGACGACGACGCCCGATTCGAGGAGTCGCGCGAGCAGCCGGGCCATGTCGGCGTCCTCGCCGGTGAATTCCGCGGTGAGGGTGTGGTCGAAAACGTCGAGCTGGTTGATCGCCGGATCGCCTCGCATCAGCTCCGCGGCCTGCTCCGACGTTTCATCCAAGACCCGCACCTTCAGGACGCGATGCGAGCGGATCTGACGCTGGATCTGCGCGATGCTCCCCGCGGCCAGCAGCTTGCCCCGCTCGATGATACCGATCGACGTGCAGAAATCGGCCAGCTCCGAGAGGATGTGGCTGGAGACGAGGATGGTCTTCCCCATCCGCTTCAACTCGTTCAGCAGGGCCTTCATTTCCAGCCTGGCCCTCGGATCCAGGCCGGAGGCGGGCTCGTCGAGGATCAGCACCGGGGGGTCGTGGATCAATGTCTTGGCGAGGCACAGCCTCTGCTTCATCCCCTTGGAAAGTCCGTTGACGTAGTCGTCTCGCTTGTGGGTCAGGTCGAGCAGTTCGAGGACCTCGCCGATGATCTTCCTGCGTGCGGATTTCGGGATCTCGTAGGCCACGCCGAAGAAGTCGAGGAATTCCCAGACCTTCATCCCGTCGTAGACGCCGAAATCGTCCGGCATGAACCCGATCGCGCGCCTCACGGCCAGCGGTTCGGCGGTGACCGAATGTCCCGCGATCCAGCCTTCACCCGAAGTCGGCCGGAGCAAGGTTGCCAGGAATCGGATCGTCGTACTCTTCCCCGCGCCGTTCGGGCCGATGAAACCGAAGATTTCCCCCTTGCCGATCTTCAGGCTGAGATTATCGACGGCCACGAATTCGCCGTAGTGCTTGGTGAAATGAGCGACCTCGATCATGAACGTCCGGTCTCCTCTAGCGTTTCCTGGGGGAGCGGTTGGATTTCAATCGTGGCGTCTCGGGCAGCTTGAAATCCGAATCCTTCAACATGAGCCGCGATGCTTCCGGCCCCCTGGCCAGCAAGTTGTAGTGGGCGCCGGAAGGATCGGGAGGGGGGCCGAAGCGGAGATGGGCGAGCACCACCGTGGA
>CALKTZ010001259.1 GCA_937997355.1 uncultured Planctomycetales bacterium
GTTCTTGATGTCCCCGTGCTTGAGGGTGATCTTCCTGGCCTCCTTGTCGATCTTCCTCCTTTTCCTCACCCTCTCCGAAGCTTCCGCGAGCTGCGGACGATACGTCCATTCGACCGCATTCGAGGCGGATACTCCATTGAGCCGTTCGATTCGATCGGCCGTCGAGAAGGCCGCCATTGATCCCCCCTCTTCCTGGGAATTGCAGGGAGCGGATCGGCCTTGCGACGGCCCCTCCTGCTCACGCCCGGCCAACGACGCGTCGGTTGAAGTGCAGCCCGTTCCGCCACTCCCGACCGATACGCTGCTCGGGTCGATCCTCCTGGCATCGAGAATCGGCGGCCTGCAAGGTACCGCCTCGGGCCACTCCGACGATGATTACATCCCCCCCTTCATCGACCGGCCGGATCCGCCGCCCCTTTTCTAGAGTGGTTCATACCTGGATCGCGCATGGCCGTGTCTCGTTCGGCGTGTGCCACCGGACGGCCCCGCCGAGATGCCATTTCCTGATTGGCGCGTGCCACCGGACGACGCCGTCGAAACCGACGACCGAAGGTCTCCGAATCTTCGAGCCCGCTTCGGCACGCGGAGATGGAAACGGGCACGCGCGGCGTACCGTCGAACAGGGCCTCATCTCCGCTCCGGCCTGGCGAATGCCCGCGCAATTCAGGCGAAAACCGTTCCCCCCCCTGGTACGCGCCGGTTCAAGCTGTCTTCCGCGAATTTCCATTTCTCTTGATCCCGAATCGTGGGAAGGGTATGTCCATGAAAAATGATAGGCATGCATTCACGCTGATCGAGCTACTCGTCGTCATCGCCATCATCGCGGTCCTGATCGGCCTGCTCTTGCCGGCGGTTCAATCCGCTCGCGAGGCCGCCAGGCGGTCGCAGTGCATCAATAATCTCAAGCAGATGGGAATCTCCATCCATAATTACATCTCGACGTACAACGTGCTCCCCTTCGGCAAGGGGCCGGCGTATGTTGGGAGCCTGGGGAGCACCCCGATCCCGGTCTACGCGCGATGGTCGTCGCACAGCCAGCTCTTGCAATTCATCGAGCAGGGGAACCTCTTCAATTCGATCAACTTCGACTTGCCGCCGGAGACCCCCGGGATGGCCGGCGACGTCCCGTTCATGCCGGCATTCCCCACGAGCCAGGGTCCGAACGCAACCGCGAGCCGGTCGCGAGTCGAGACGTTCCTCTGCCCGTCCGACGGGCCGACGGCTCCCAATTGGCCCGGGGGGACGAATTACCTGGGGAATCTCCAGAGCTGGGCCTGCGATCTCAGCGAGAACAACCCGAGCACCGTCGCGCCCGCGGAGAAGAACTCCGGGATCTTCTATTATCTCAGCGGAGTGCGCATAGTCGACGTGAGCGACGGTCTGAGCAATACCGCATTCTTCAGCGAGAAGATCCGCGGCACGGGCACCAGGGACGGCGACGCCCGCTCAGACTCCATCATCATCACCCCCGTGACATCGCTCGGGGATACGCTGCAAACCTGCCGTGCTGCCAATCCCACGACCGGGACCCGGCTGACGATGCGCCAGGGGATGAGTTGGGTCATGGGAGAGATGTGCTGCACCAGCTACAATCACGTCGATACGCCGAACACGAAGACGTGCGCGGGGACCGGTTTCCCGGGAAACATGGCGAACATGCCGATGCAAGTCCCCCCTTCGAGCCAGCACCCCGGCGGAGTGAACACCCTCCTGGGCGACGGTTCGGTCCGATTCATCAAGAACGGCATCAGCCTGGCCACCTGGCGCGCCCTCGGCACTCGCAACGGCGGCGAAGTCCTCAGCGCCGATTCTTATTGATCGAAAGGGATCGTCCCGATGAGCCTCGCCCTCCGGCGACTGTACCCCCTCTCGGCCCTGGCGATCGCGATCGCCTTGCTGGGCGTTTCCTGCAACGACCCGAGTTTAAATCCTCAGCTTTCGGACGCCCGGGCTTCGCTTCAGACCGCCCTCGAAGCCTGGCGTTCCGGCAAATCGCCGAGAGACCTCGAGTCGGCCCAACCGCCGATCCATATCATCGAGAGCGAGTGGACCAACGGTCAGAAACTCTCCGAGTTCCAGATCCTCCGGGAGGAGCCTTCCGACGCGGATAAACGATTCGCCGTCAAGCTCGTCCGCGGTGCGCCCGCATCGAAAGAGGAGGAAGTGACCTACATCGTGCTAGGCAGCGGCTCCCTGTCCATCTTCCGCGACAAGGATTACGAGCGAACGATGAACATGGATAACAATCCGGTCCCCAAGAAGAAGCGGCGATGATCGCCAGCAACGTGTGTACGGATTGTGGCGCCGATTCCTGACGGAACAACCGCCGGATCGGACATCATCTCGCTCAAACCCATGCGTCACGCCGAAGGGCAGGCTAGAACGGATTCGATGACGAAATGAATCCGACGAAGCGATTTCGAAGCTCGGGACGTGAACGCGGGGATTTGACGTAAAGTTTTGTCGGATAGGCTGTTTTAACGGAGAGAGGGGGGGATTCGAACCCCGATACTGATTTCTCAGGATAACGGTTCAGCCAACCGAACAGACAATGACGCAAGCACCAATCTCCACAAAGACTTACGGTGCATCACTTCTTCACTGGCAACGTCAGGACAGCGCCAAGAGGCAAATCACCCTCCCGAACTTGCTCACATGATCATCGCCTGGCCGGATCTCCCCAGTCGATCCGGGCCGGCATCGTCGCGATCG
>CALKTZ010001260.1 GCA_937997355.1 uncultured Planctomycetales bacterium
CGAACGCGGAGACCTGACGCTCTTCGACTGGGTACCCACCCACGTCAAGATCCGCGCGATGGTCGACGAGTCGCAAACGCGGCAGCTTTGCGAACTCTTCCCGCACGCTCGGATCGACGTGAACGCCTCGTATGGAGGGAAGGATCGGCTTTGTCGAGGCCGCGGCAAGGAAACCGACGTTTATCAGTCGATCGACCTGTCGGCCGGCGGCATTCCGAAGGCCCACCTCTATTGCCAGCTCCTTCGATCCCTGATGGCCGATCAGACCGCCTGGATTCGCGACCGTTCGCATGCCCGGACCGTCACCGAACGCAATGGCAGAGACTCGCTCGCCCTCGCCTGCGCGGCCGATACCCTGGCACACCCCAAACCTTGAAATTGGGTTCGTTTCGCAAAATTGCCGGCCTATTCCGGGTCGCGGGAACGGTCTCCGGGGGCGAAATTGGGTTCGTTTCGCAGAATAATAAATCCCGTTTTCCCGACATGAGTGGCATCAAATATGCACTCCTGAAATGTATTGCATGAATCGGGAAACCAGAGGTCGAAGCCCGGATACTGAATCCGGTTTAATATCTCAAAGCATTGTTTATCAACAAGTTAAGCCACTGAGAGGTCGAGCCATGGAAGTCCGGAATGTTCAGGCCGAGGCCGCCGAGAAAGCCTCGGACGGAAAGAGACGACTCGGTTTGTTCATGCCGAGTGTTTTGATTTTGTGCTGTTTAGCGGCTGGGCCGATCGCACGAAGCTATGGGCAATTCGGCGTGGCCGATCGCGTGGGTCAGGCGTTGGAGAACGCCGGGCGCAATATCCGTCAGGGGGTCCAGAATGCCGTCGACGCGAGCCGGGCACCGTATGCGGTCGCGCCGTATGTAGTTGTCGAGCAACCTTTGGTCGGGCGGGTCCAGGCACGGCTCCAGTGGGAGAAGCTGCTCGCCGGTTCGACCATCGAGCTCGAAGTCCGCGACAACGGCACCGCGATCCTGCGAGGAGAAGTCGCTTCCAGGGAAGCCAAGGATCGCGCGGTTTTGCTGACGAGAGATACGCTCGGGATCAACCAGGTGATCGACGAGTTGACGATACTCGCCCCCGTCAAGGGAGATGAAGCCGGCCCTGATCCGCTCCCTGAGAAGCCGGCCCCGGCCGTGACGACTCCCCCGGCGGTCGTTGTCCCTCCCGTGAC